>NZ_JAXGGI010000010.1:0-176009 GCF_034105445.1 Xanthomonas sp. LF07-6 | reverse complement strand
CCGTGTCCACAAAACCTGCTCGCGACTGCCGCAGAAGGAACAAGAGCCGCCGCTACACATGTGCCTCTCGTCGTGATCGGCAGCGCGCGTATCGGCCAGCGGGCGAGCAGGCGAGCGGCCTGGAGACGACAACGCATCCGCGATGTCGAATCGCATCGACACTGCAGGCAAGACCAGGACACCCGCATGCTGCGCCATCTGTACAGCGCGCGCGTACGAAGCGGCCGCGCTGGCCCGTCCAGGTCGCGGCGCTGCATCCAACATGGCGCGTGCTGGTCGCACGCCATCTCGCGTCGACGTAACCGCCACGGTGCCTTGCCATCCCGACTCGCCGCACCGCCGCCGCGGGCACCGCAAGCCCTCACTCCCGGTCGTCGCCTGCCGCCTCGTCCGCTTCGGCATCGTCCAGCGGCAACGACAGTTCCAGCAGCGGCGCGGCCTGCGCGTCGGCCAGGGTCTCGACGCCGCGCAGGCGGCGTTCGATGGTGCGGGTCTTGCGGCTGGCCTCGCCCAGGCTCTTGCCGACGGTGCTGATCTGCTTCTCGGCCTTTTCCAGGATGCCGGCGAACTTGCCGAACTCGCTCTTCACCGCCGCCAGCACACCCCACACTTCGCTGGAGCGCTTTTCGATGGCGAGGGTGCGGAAGCCCATCTGCAGGCTGTTGAGCAGGGCGGTGATCGTGGTCGGGCCGGCGACGACGATGCGGTGCTCGCGCTGCAGCAGGTCGGCCAGGCCGGGGCGGCGCAGGGTCTCGGCGTACAGGCCCTCGGTGGGCAGGAACATCACCGCGAAGTCGGTGGTGTGCGGCGGGGCGATGTACTTGTCGCCGATCGACTTGGCCTGCACCCGGATCGCGCGCTCCAGTTGCACGCCCATCGCCTGCACCAGTTCCGGATCGCCCTGCTCCTGCGCGTCGAGCAGGCGCTCGTAGTCCTCGCGCGGGAACTTGGCGTCGATCGGCAGCCACACCGGCGTGTCCTCGTGGCCGCGGCCGGGCAGGCGCACCGCGAAGTCGACCATCTCGTTGCGCTCCGGGCGCACCCGCACGCCGCGTGCGTACTGTTCCTGGGTCAAGGTCTGCTCGAGGATGTTCTCCAGCTGCACCTCGCCCCAGCCGCCGCGGTTCTTGACGTTGCTCAGCACGCGCTTGAGATCGCCGACGCCGGTGGCCAGCTGCTGCATCTCGCCCAGGCCGCGCTGGACCTGCTCGAGCCGTTCGGAGACCAGCTTGAACGAGGCATCCAGGCGCGTGTTGAGGGTGGTCTGCAGCTTTTCGTCGACGGTGCCGCGCATCTGCTCAAGCTTGGCCGCGTTGTCGGCCTGCAGTTCCTTCAACCGCTCCTCCAGGGTGGCGCGCATCTCGCCCATCCGCTGCTCGTTGCGCTGGACCAGGTCGCCCAGGCGCTGGCCGAGCGTGTCGGCGAAGCGCTGCTGCGCGTCCGCGCCTTCTTGGCGGCCCTTGCGCGCATCCTCGATCAGGGCCTCGCGCAACGCACCCAGCTGCGCGTCGATGCGCGCGATCAGTTCGGCCTGCTGCTGGCCGAACTGGGCCATGCGTGCGTCCTGCTGCTGGCCGAAGGCGTCGAGCTGGCCGCGGATCTCGACCAGGCGCTGGCTCAGCAGCTCGGCCATGCGCTGCTGTGCGGCGCCGGCCTCGACCCGGCCGCGCCGTGCGTCCTCGGTCAGGGCTTCGCGCAGCAGGTCCAGGCGTTGGTCGGTGCGGGTGGAAAGATCCGCCAGGTGGCGGGCGAAGCCTTCGCTGCGCGCGTCCTGCTGGCGGGCCAGGCTGTCGAGCTGCTCGCGCAGTTCGCCGCGGCCGCCGCGCTGCTCCTCGCGCAGGGCCGCCTCCAGCGCGGCGTGGTTGCCCCGCCGCAGCAACACGGCCAGCAACAGGGCGATGACGGCGCACAACAGGCCGGCGAGGATCAGGAAATGGGCATCGTTCTGCATGCGGTCAGTGTAGCCGGCCGCGTCTCAATCGCTGCGCCACGCGCCGGCACGCGGAGGAGAGCGGATATACCTTGGTATCGCCGCCATGGCCTCATGCAGGCTGGTGCACGCCTGAGCCGCATGCCAAGCTTTGCGCCACCCGCTCCTGGCCCGGCCAGTGGGCGGTACCGCGGCATCCGACCGCGCCAGACCATCGCGCTCCGCGCGATCCGTTCCCCTGATACCGGAGGCGAGCATGGACCCCGATCCGCATCGACGCGGCATCAGCGCCGCATTCCCCCGCCGTTCCCCTCGCCTGGTCGCTGCCCGGCGCTGAGCCGGAAGACGCACGCCGCGCACACGCTGCGACGTCCTTGCCGGCCACGCGCCGCAAGGAGGTCGTCATGTTCCTGTTCTCGCTGTTCTCCCGCCGTTTCCGCCTGCAGCGCGGCCTGCAGCGCGCGCTGCGCGCCGCGGTCGCCATGCGCCGCACCGAGGCGCTGCGCCATCTGCTCGCCGCCCATGGCGCCCGCGCCTTCGCGCTGGCGCTTTCCGCGCAGTCGCCGCGGGTGATGGCCGATGCGCTGTCGCTGCTGTCCGTCGCCGACCGCATCCGGGTCCGCGCGCGCTTGCCGCATGCGGCGCAGCGGCGCCTGCACGACGCCGGGGCGAACGCCCCGGCCGCGCACTGGCTGCATGCCGCGCTGGCGTGGTGGCCCGGGGTGCGCTGACACCCGCGCGCCTGCCGCCACGGTGTCGAATGCCATCTCGCCGCGGCATCATCGGCCCCCGTCCCCGCCCACTCCCTTCCCCGGAGCCGCCATGCTCGCTCCCCTCGCCTACCGGAACGCGCCCTGATGGAAGCCCTGCGCCTGTTCAATCTCGGCTCGCTGCTCGACACCCTGGTCAGCCTCACCGCCGCCTTCGTGCTCGGCGCGATCATCGGCTTCGAACGCCAGGTGCGCCAGCGCACCGCCGGGCTGCGCACCAACACCCTGGTCGCGGTCGGCGCGGCGATCTTCGTCTCGCTCGGCGACCGCCTGTTCGAGATCCACGGCGGCACCCAGGGTGCAGTGCAGGTGGTGGCCTACGTGGTCTCGGGTATCGGCTTCCTCGGCGCCGGCGCGATCATGAAGGAAGGCGCCAACGTCACCGGGCTCAATACCGCGGCGACGTTGTGGGGGTCGGGCGCGGTCGGCGCCTGCGCCGGTGCCGGGCTGGTCGCCGAGGCGGTGCTGGCGGCCATGTTCGTGCTGCTCAGCAATACCCTGCTGCGGCCGATGGTGAACCGGATCAACCGGCATCCGCTGAAGGAGTCCTCGCTGGAAGCCACCTACATGTTCTATGCGATCTGCGCGCGCGAGGTGCACGGCGACGTGCGCGAGCGGCTGATCGAACTGCTGGAGGAGGCGCACTACCCGGCGCGCGAGGTCGAGCAGCATCCGTTCGGGCAGAAGGACGTGGAGATCGCCGCCACCCTGTACGCCACCGCGGTGCGTGCCGAGGAACTGGATGCGGTGGTGCAGCGCCTGGAGGGCGAACCGGGTGTACAACAGGCGTTCTGGAACGCCGGCGCCGAAGCCTGAGCCAGTCATGCCCATCCCCGTCACTCCCACGCCACGCCGCCGATGATCGCCTGGTTCAAGCCGCTGCCGCCGCACCGCCGCCTGCTCGGCCTGGCCGCGCTGGGCCTGGCGCTGGGTGCGATCTTCGTCGCCGACACGGTCACCGACTACGCGGTGGCGGCGGCGCTGTTCTACACCGTGGCGATCCTCGGCGCGGTGCGCTTGCTGGCCCCGGCCGGGCTGGGCGTGCTGGCGGGCATCTGCGTGATGCTGGTCGTGCTCAGCTTCCATCTCACGCATGCCGGGGCCTACCACGTCGGCGTGATCAACTCGGCGATCAGCATCGTGGTGGTGGCGGTCACCGCCTCCATCGCGGTGCGCATGGAGCGGGCCAAGGCCGCCGCGCACGCGGCGCAGGCGCAGTTGCTGCGGCTGGCGCGGGTACGCAGCCTGGGCAGCCTGACCGCGTCGATCGCGCACGAGGTCAACCAGCCGCTGGCGGCCATCGTCACCAGCGGCAACGCCTGCCAGCGCTGGCTCGACCAGCAGCCGCCGAACCTGGACAAGGCGCGCGCGGCGCTGGCGCGCATCCTCGCCGACGCCGAGCGTGCCGGCGAGGTGATCGCGCGGGTGCGCAGCCTGACCCGGGGCGAGGCGCCGCAGCAGCGCGCCTTCGACCTCAATGCCGCGGTGGCCGAGGTACTGGCGCTGTCGCAGGGCGAACTGGAACGCAGCGCGGTCAGCGTGCACACCGAACTGTCGGCGCTGCTGCCGCCGGTGTCGGCCGACCCGGTGCAGATCCAGCAGGTGATCGGCAACCTGCTGCTCAATGCGATCGAGGCGATGGCCGCCACGCCGCCGGCGCAGCGTGCGCTGCGCATCGTCACCGAGCGCGAGGACGCGCGTTCGGTGCGGCTGAGCGTGGCCGACAGCGGCGAAGGCCTGTCCGCGCAGGCGCAGGCGCATCTGTTCGATGCGTTCTGGACCACCAAGCAGGGCGGCATCGGCATCGGCCTGAGCATCAGCCGCAGCATCGTCGAGGCCGGCGGCGGGCGCATCTGGGCCGAACCCGGGCGGCCGCGCGGCGCGGTGTTCTGCGTGTGCCTGCCCACCGCCGGCGGAGCCACGCCATGAATGAGGCGACCGCACGCCCGGTGGTGTACCTGATCGACGACGACGCCTCGATCCGCGCCGCGCTGGAAGACCTGTTCGCCTCGGTGGACCTGCAGGTGCACGCCTTCGCCTCGACCCGCGACTTCCTGGCGCATCCGCGCGCCGACGCGCCGAGCTGCCTGGTGCTGGACATCCGCATGCCCGGGCAGAGCGGCATGGACTTCCACCGCAACATGCGCGAGGCCGGGCTGGCGCTGCCGACCATCTTCATCACCGGCCACGGCGACATCCCGATGAGCGTGGAAGCGATGAAGAACGGCGCGATCGAGTTCCTGACCAAGCCGTTCCGCGACCAGGACCTGCTCGACGCGATCGGCCAGGGCATCGCCCGCGACCGCGCGCGCCGCGCCGCCGATGCGGCGCAGGCGGAACTGCAGGCACGCTGGGCGCGGCTCAGCGCCGGCGAACGCGAGGTGGTGGAGCTGGTGGTGCAGGGCCTGTTGAACAAGCAGGTGGCGGCGCGGCTGCAGCTCAGCGAGATCACGGTGAAGGTGCGCCGCGGCAATGCGATGCGCAAGCTGGAGGTCGGTTCGCTGGCCGAGCTGGTAAGGCTGGCGGAGCGGCTGGGGCGGTAGGTCGGTTGCGAGAACCCACGATTGCCGGGCGCGGCGGAACAGGTCCTGACGCACCGGTATTCCGCAGCAGCGGCTTCAGCCGCGACGGGCTTCATCGGGAAAGCCCGTCGCGGCTGAAGCCGCTGCTACGAGACAGAGAGAGAGAGAGAGAGAGAGCGGTCTCCGCTCGATAAAGCCGGACTTGCGCTTCGCATCGACCTCCACAAGCGCCGTGCCATACCGCGCCGCAGGCATAGCTTTGCTGCACCGCATTCGGCGACACTGCCCGGCTTGTCACTTCCGCACCCGAGGCCCGCATGTCGTTCCTGTTCCGGCGCAAGTCGCTCGACCTGGTCACCGTCCACGAGGCCGGCCGCCGGCTGGTGCCCTCGCTGAGCTGGCCGCATCTGGTGGCGCTGGGCATCGGCGCGATCGTCGGCACCGGCATCTACACCCTGATCGGCGTTGGCGCACAGCTGGCCGGGCCGGCGGTGCTGGTGTCGTTCGCGGTGGCCGGGGCGATCTGCGCCTGCGCCGCGCTGGCCTACGCGGAGATGGCGACGATGATGCCGGCCGCCGGCAGCGCCTACACCTACAGCTACGTCGCGCTGGGCGAGGCGATCGCCTGGGTGGTGGGCTGGAGCCTGATCCTGGAGTACTCGCTGGTGGTCAGCACGGTGGCGGTGGGCTGGTCCGGCTACTTCGTCGGCTTCCTGCACTGGGCCAGTGCGCAGACCGGCATGGATCTGAACCTGCCGGCGGCGCTGACCGCGGGGCCGCATGCCGGCGGCATCGTCAACCTGCCGGCGGTGCTGATCACCTTCGCCGTGGCCGGCCTGCTGATGGCCGGCACCAAGGAGAGCGCCACGCTCAACGCGGTGCTGGTGGTGCTGAAGCTGATCGCCCTGGGCATCTTCGTGGCAGTGGCGCTGCCGGCGTTCCAGAGCGCCAATCTGCACCCGTTCATGCCCTACGGTTTCCCCAAGACGGTCGGCGCCGACGGCGTCGCGCACGGGGTCATGGCCGCGGCGGCGATCATCTTCTTCGCCTTCTACGGCTTCGATGCGATCTCCACCGCCGCCGAGGAAACCAAGAACCCCAAGCGCGACCTGGCGATCGGCATCGTCGGTTCGATGATCGGCTGCACCCTGATCTACATCCTGGTGGCGCTGGCCGCGGTCGGCGCGATGCGCTACGACGTGTTCGGCGCCAGCGCCGAGCCGCTGGCGCTGATCCTGCGCGAACTCGGCCACGGCAAGGCGGCGGCGGCGATCGGCGTGGTCGCGGTGATCGCGCTGCCCACCGTGCTGCTGGCCTTCCTGTACGGGCAGAGCCGGATCTTCTTCGTGATGTCGCGCGACGGCCTGCTGCCGCGCGGGCTGTCCAAGGTCAACGCGCGTACCGGCACCCCGGTGGCGACCACGCTGTTCACCGCGGTGCTGGTGGCGGCGCTGGCCGGCGTGGCGCGGCTGGACGAGATCGCCGCGCTGGCCAATGCCGGCACCCTGGCCGCCTTCATCGCCGTGGCCGCGTGCATGCTGGTCCTGCGCCGCCGCGAACCCGGCCGCGCCCGCACCTTCCGCACGCCGCTGGCGTGGCTGGTCGGGCCGCTGGCGATCGGCGGCTGCCTGTACCTGTTCTGGAGCCTGCCGGATACCACGAAGATCTGGTTCGGGCTGTGGAACGCGCTGGGCGTGGTCGCCTACCTGCTGTACGGCCGCCGCAACAGCCTGCTGCAGCGCGCGCCGCAGACGCCGCGATGAGCCCGGCGTTCCAGGCAGCGCTGGCACGGCACATCGGCAGCGCCTACGCCCGCCAGCTGGCGCTGGCCGACGTGCTGGCCGAGCGTCGCTGGCAAATGGACCTGGGCGAAGGCCAGGTGTACTTCGGCGAGGACCTGCAGTTCCCGATTCAATTGCTGGGCACCGCCGCAGAAGCCAGCGCCAGCTGGCTGTGGGCCTGGGCCAACACCGCCAGCAACCTGCCACCGGCCCTGCTGGCCGATGCCAATGCGCTACGTGCGCACGGCGAGCGCGAGGGCATCGCCGAACTGGCCGCGCCGTCCTCGGCGCTGGGCGAGGACGGCGGCCACCAGATCGCCCTGCTCGCCGGTGCCCTGCGCGGGCGCTGCTACTACCGCGCGCCGTACGACGGCGGCGCGCTGTTCTTCCTGCTCGAGGACGTACCGGCCGCGGTCTTCGCGCCGTGCGACGACGCCCGCGTGCTGCGCCTGCTCGGCGAATTGCCGATGCAGTTCGAACTCGACCACCGGGCCATGACCGACGGCTTCCTGGCCGATCAGGGCTATGCCCTGCAGCGCGACGCCGCGCAGACCGTGGCGACGCGCGGCAACACCCGCATCGTCCTGGCATTCGATGCGCAGGCGCGGCTGACCGGCATTCAGGGCCAGCTGGCCCCGGCGCAGGCCGCGGCGGTCACGCCGAAGCCGGCACCGGCCTGGCAGTTCTGGAAGCGCAAGCGTTGAGCGCAGCGGCGGCGTGTCGCACGTGCGCGCCGCCGTGCCCGACGCTTACCACCAACGCAGGCCTTCGAACGGGTTCCAGCTGACGCTGCCCTTGCGCTGGTCCAGGTAGTAGGCGTAGTTGGCGGCCATGCCGACCAGCAGCGAGTAGGCGATGCCCAGGCCGCGGCCGATCGCCTCGGGGAGGAACGCCGCGACCACAGCCAGCGCCAGCCAGATGCCGATCAACCCCAGCGCCTTGCGCCACATGCCGAGGATGAAGAAGTAGATGAAGCCGAAGAACAGGGCGAAGAAGTTCATGTTGATCTTCAACCGTTCCATGAACGGCAGTGCCTTGAACGCGGCCTTGTACTCGGGCGTGGACGGGGCGCCGTAACGGTCGAAGAAGTCGAAGCGGAACTGCCACTTCGGGCTGAGCGGCGCACGTTGCGGGAGATTTGGGGTTTCCATGGCGTTAGAATCCGTGTTGTAAACGTTTTCAGTTTACCTGAACGGGGCAGCGCGCGCCAAATGGGCGCGGCTGCCGCACCAGTTTGGTGCGGGCCTGGAGAGTTGGGATTGGGGATTCGGGATTGGTCGCAGCGGGCGGGCGCCGACGTCAGGCCTGGCTTGGGGACGGGCTTCCCTGCCAGCATTGCGGAGACCGACAGTCGTCGCGTCGGGACTGAAGTCCCTCCCACAGGGCTTGCCTGCACGTGGCGCATCCGCTGCGACATACCCATATGTGGGAGCGGCTTCAGCCGCGACGCGCGGGGCAGCCGCCTCGCGGGGTCTGCGGTAACCACCGGTCATCGGGTCCGGACTGAAATCCCTCCCACAAGGCTTGCCTGCACGTGGCGCATCCGCTGGCGACATACCCACGTGTGGGAGCGGCTTCAGCCGCGACGCGCGAGGCAGCCGCCTCGCGGGGTCCTGCGGTAACCACCGGTCATCGGGTCCGGACTGAAATCCCCCCACAAGGCTTGCCTGCGCGTGGCGCATCCGCTGGCGACATACCCACATGTGGGAGCGGCTTCAGCCGCGACGCGCGGGGCAGCCACCTCGCGGGGCCCTGCGGTAACCACCGGTCATCGGGTCCGGACTGAAATCCCACCCACAAGGCTTGCCTGCGTGTGGCGCATCCGCTGGCGACATACCCACATGTGGGAGCGGCTTCAGCCGCGACGCGCGGGGCAACCGCCTCGCGGGGTCCTGCGGCAATCACCGGTCACCGCGTCGGGACTGAAGTCCCTCCCACACAGGACTCCCAACGCTGCGGCTTGCAGCGCCAAGCCGAGCCGACAGTGAGACCGCTATTGCGCCCGGGAGCCGCCGAGGCGCTGGCCCAGGGCGATCGCCGCGGCCACGTTGCGCGCGGACTGGCGCAGGGCGTCCGCAGCGTCGGCCAGCGCGGCCTCGCGCGTGGACACGCGCTGCACAGCGCCGAACAGCGCGTCGATCCCCTGCGCCTGCAGATCCGCCGCGCCCTCGCCCAGACCGCCGGCGATGGCCAGCACCGGCACGCCGTGGCGCCGGGCGATGCGGGCGAGGCCGACCGGCACCTTGCCCTGCGCACTCTGCCCGTCCAGGCGGCCTTCGCCGGTGACCAGCAGATCGGCGCCGGCCAAGTGCGCTTCCAGCCCCAGCGCCTGCGCGACGATCTCCACGCCCGGCCGCAGCCGCGCGCCGAGGAAGGCGAGCAGGGCCGCGCCGATACCGCCGCCCGCGCCCGCCCCAGGCAGTTGCGCCACTGCCACGCCCAGGGTGCGTTCGATCGCCTCGGCGTAGTGCCGCAACCCGGCATCGAGCTGCGCGACCATCGCCGGCGTGGCGCCCTTCTGCGGCCCGAACACCGCCGAGGCGCCGCTCGGCCCGGTCAGCGGGTTGTCGACATCGCAGGCGACTTCGATGGTGCACTCGCGCAGTCGCGGGTCCAGCCCGTCCAGGTCGATGCGCGCCAGCGCGGCCAGCGCCGCGCCGCCGGCGGCCAGGTCGCGGCTGTGCGCGTCCAGCAGGCGCACGCCCAGCGCCTGCATCATGCCGGCGCCGCCGTCGTTGCTGGCGCTGCCGCCGATACCGATCAGCAGCCGGCGCGCACCGGCATCCAGCGCGGCCAGGATCAGTTCGCCGACGCCGCGGGTGCCGGTCAGGCATGGATCGCGCTGTTGCGGCGGCACCAGCATCAGCCCGCTGGCCGCGGCCATCTCGATCAGGGCGGTGCCGCCGTCCTCGCTCAGGCCGAACTGCGCGGCGACCGGCGCGCCCAGCGGCCCGGTCACGGTGCAGGCGACCCGACGTCCACCGCCAGCGGCGACCAGCGCGTCCACCGTGCCCTCGCCGCCGTCGGCGAACGGCAGCAGCACGTACTGCGCCGCCGGGAACACGCTGCGGAAGCCGGCCGCGATCTGCGCGGCCGCCTCCGCCGCGGACAGGCTTTCCTTGAACGCGTCCGGGGCGATGACGATCTTCATGCAGCGGCGGCGTCGATCGCCGGCCGGCGCACCCGGATCAGGCCGTCACGCAGGCATCGCCGCTCGGCCTTGCGCATGCGTGGCGCGCTAGTCCAGCACGCGGCAGAACACCGCCTTGAGGTAGCGCGATTCCTGCACGTGGGCCATGAACGGGTGGTCGGCGCCGGCGCCGGCCACCTTCAGGATCTGGATGGTGCGGCCGGAGAAATAGGCGGCGCGGCGCAGCATGTCCAGGAACTCGTGCTCGGCGACCAGGCCGGTGCAGGAGAAGGTGGCGAACAGGCCGCCCGGAGCGACCACGCCCAGCGCCAGCTTGTTCATGTCCAGGTACTTCTTCAGCGCCGGGATCACCTGGTCGCGGTCGCGGGTCATCTTGGCCGGGTCCAGGATCACCACGTCGTACTGGTCGCCGCGGGCGGCGGCATCGCGCAGGTACGGGAAGATGTCGGCCTGCACGAACTTGGGCCGCACGTCGTTGAGGCGGGCGTTGCCCTTGGCGATCTCGATCACGTCCTCGTCGATGTCCACGCCGACCACCTCGGTGGCGCCGCGGACCTTGGCGTAGACCGCGAAGCCGCCGGTGTTGCAGCACAGGTCGAGCACGCGCTTGCCCTCCACCTGCTGGCTCAGCCACTGGCGGTTCTCGCGCTGGTCGGCGAAGAAGCCGGTCTTGTGCGCGCCGGCCGGGTCGGCGCGGAAGCGCACGCCGTATTCGCTGATGATCGCCGGCTCCGGGCGCTCGCCGCTGCTGGACACCGGCCGGTAGTCGAAGCTCTCCTGCTTCTGCACGTGCTCCTCGGCGAAGCTGTAGAAGCGCGCGCCGGGGAACTGCGCGCGCAGCGCGGCGTAGATCCACTCGCGGTGGCGGAACATGCCGGCGCTGAAGAACTCCACCACCAGCAGGTCGCCGTAGCGGTCCACCACCAGGCCGGACAGGCCGTCGCCCTCGGCATGCACCACGCGCCAGGCATCGCTGACCGCGTCCAGCTTGAGCACGTCACGGCGCAGCGACACCGCCTCGGCGATCTTGCGCGCGAACCACGCTTCGTCGACGGCGATGTCGGGATGGGTCTCGAGGATGCGCACGGCGATGCGCGAGTGGCCGTTGTAGAAGCCGCGGCCGATCCAGTCGCCGTCCACCCCGACCACGTCCACCAGCGCGCCCGGCTTGGGCCTGGCGGCGGGTTTTTCGACCAGTTTCTGGAAGATCCAAGGATGGCTGGAGCGCCAGGCGTTCTTGAGGCGGACTACGGGCAGGGGACTATTCATGAACGCCATTGTAGCCGCCCCGATTGACGGCACCGCCGGCAGCCGCAAGAATGCGCGCAGAAGGGGAGTAGCTCCCGACGTTGTCGCCGTCAATTCGAGCCCGCGGGCTCCGGTGCAACGGCAACCGGTCCGCCGGTTGCGAGCGAGACCTTCGCCGCAGTGGCGAAGGCACCCTCTGGACGACATCCGTCGTCTCCGTCCGGAACGCCTCCGCCAACGCGGCCCCGAGGTTCCCTGTTCACTGACGGAAAATTCCCAATGGAAACGATAGGCAACGTGTGGTTGTGGAGCGGTTTCGCGATCGTGGTGGTCGTGGCGCTGCTGGCGGACCTGGTGCTGATGCGCCACGGCGGTCCGCACAAGGTCACCTTCAAGGAAGCGCTGTGGTGGAGCATCGGCTGGATCGCGCTGGCGCTGGCGTTCAACGCCGGCCTGTGGTGGTACCTGCGCGAGACCATCGACGTGGCCACCGGCAACCGCCTCGGCCTTGAGTTCCTGACCGGCTACCTGGTCGAGAAGTCGCTGGCGGTCGACAACATCTTCGTGTTCCTGATGATCATGAGCTACTTCGCGGTGCCGGAGGAGCAGCGCCAGCGCGTGCTGGTGATCGGCGTGCTCGGCGCGATCGTGCTGCGCGCGGCGATGATCTTCGCCGGCTCGGTGCTGCTGACCAAGTTCCACTGGCTGCTGTACGTGTTCGGCGCGTTCCTGCTGCTGACCGGCATCAAGATGTGGTTCTCGGCGGGCAAGGAGCCGGACCTGGAGGCCAACCCGGTGCTGCGCTTCATGCGCAAGCATCTGCGCCTGACCCCGCAGTACCACGGCAACGCGCTGAGCGTGACCCAGGAAGGCAAGCGCTGGTTCACCCCGCTGTTCGCGGTGCTGATGCTGATCGCGATCACCGACGTGATCTTCGCGGTGGACAGCATCCCGGCGATCTTCGCGATCACCACCGACCCGTTCATCGTGCTGACCTCCAACGTGTTCGCGGTGCTGGGCCTGCGCGCGATGTTCTTCCTGCTGGCGGGCATGGCCGACCGCTTCCACCTGCTGCCCTACGGCCTGGCGATCGTGCTGGTGTTCATCGGCACCAAGATGCTGATCATCGACCTGTACAAGATCCCGGTGCTGGTGTCGCTGCTGGCGGTGGCGGTGGTGATCGGCGCCACCGTGGTGCTGAGCCTGCTGCGCCCGGCCAAGCCGGCGCACTGACTCGGCGCGGGCGCCGCGGCCGCGGATTGTCCCGCGGCCGCGGCCAGTCCCTCCCATCGGCAGCGCCTTGCCTTGGACGCCCGGCGCCGCCATCCAGGGAGCATGGACACCTCTTCGCTCCCCTCGCCCACGCCCGAACCCGATGCGCAGGGCCGCTTCGACCGCGCGCGGATCCTGCGCGCGTTCAATGTCAGCCTGGCCTTCGTGGCGGTGCTGGTGGCGGTATTCGCCAGCCAGGGCCTGTTCGACTGGCGGCCCTGGGCGGTCGCGCCGCACACGGCCGCCGGCTTGCTCGGTGTGCTGACCGCACCGCTGCTGCACGGCTCGCTGGAGCATCTGGGGGCCAATGCCGGCGCCCTGCTGATCCTGGGCACCCTGGCCGGCAGCGTGTATCCGCGCGCCACCCTGGCCGGGCTGCCCTTGCTGTGGCTGGGCTCGGGCCTGGGCGCCTGGTGGCTCGGCGATCCCGGCAGCCATCACCTGGGCGCCAGCGGCGTCGCCCACGGCCTGCTGTTCCTGGTGTTCGTGCTGGCCTTGCTGCGCCGCGACCGCGCCGCGATCGCCGCCAGCATGATCGCCTTCCTGTTCTACGGCGGCATGCTGGTGACGGTGCTGCCGCACGAGGACGGGGTGTCCTGGCAATCGCACCTGGGCGGCGCGGTGGGCGGCGTGGTCGCCGCGCTGCTGCTGCGCCATCGCGATCCGCTGCCGCCACGCAAGCGCTACAGCTGGGAGGACGAGGAGGACACCGACGACCTCCTCGTCGCCGACGACGAACTGGAACCGCCGCCGCCGACCCAGGTGCCGGTGCTGTGGCAGCCACCGCCGGCGCCGCCGCGCGGGGTCGTGCTGCGCTTCCCGCCGCGCGAGGAGCGTGACGGGGGCTGAGGCGGGAACGGTGCTTCCAGAAATACGCAAACCTGCTTCCGGAGGAGCGGGTTCAGCCGCGACGGGCCTTCCCGGTCACGCCCGTCGCGGCTGAAGCCGCTCCTCTCCGCAGTCGCCCGAGGCGGCATGCCGCCTCGGGCGACCCGTCGCTGCATCGCACCGTACACTGACCGATCCGCCGTCGCTGTCCGAGTCCGCATGCCCGTGTCGCCCGCCTGTCGTGTCCGTTCCGTCGCCGTGGTGCTGGCGCTCGCCCTGGCCGCCTGCAGCGGTCCCGCGCTGCGTGCACCGGCGCCTGCGCCTGCGCCGGCCAAGGCGGTGGGCTATCTGCCGGCCGCGGCGGTGCCGGACAGCCTGCAGTTGCTGCCGGCGCCGCCGGCGGCCGACTCGCCGGGTGAGGCGTTGGACCTGGCGATCAACCGCGAGGCGCTGGCCCTGCGCGGCAGCGCGCGCTGGCAGCAGGCCGCGCGCGATGCCGACCTGAGCTTCCCGAACGGCGCCGGCCAGTTCGCCTGCGCGCTGGGCGTGGCGATCGATGCGCAGCACACCCCGCACCTGTACACCTTGCTGGAGCGCAGCCGCATCGACGCCAGTGCCGCCACCAAGGCGGCCAAGCGCCGGTACCAGCGCGCGCGGCCGTTCCTGCGCAACGCGCAGGCGGTGTGCACCCCGGGCGATCTCGACGACCTGCGCCAGAGCGGCTCCTATCCCTCAGGACACAGCGCCATCGGCTGGGCCTGGGCGCTGATCCTGAGCGAGATCGCGCCCGAGCGCGCCACTGCGCTGATCGCGCGCGGCCGTAACTACGGCGAGAGCCGGCTGGTGTGCAACGTGCACTGGCAGAGCGACGTGCTCGCCGGCCGCTTCATGGGCGCGGCCACGGTGGCGCGGCTGCACGACGATGCGGCCTTCCGCGCCGACCTGGCCGCGGCCCGCGGCGAGATCATCGCCGCGCGCGCGGCCGTGCGCGTGCCGGCCGGCGACTGCGCCGCGGAAGCCGGCGTCCTGCAGGTGCGGCCGGCCAGCGCGTTGTAAGGCGCAGCGTGCGGACCGGCTGCACCGCCCCCTGCCTTTGGGCAGATGCGAACGGTCCAGGACGGCAGGCTAGACTCGCGCGACTTCCCGCCAAGGACCTGCACCCATGAGCCAGTGGTATTTCCTGACCGGCAGCGAACAGACCCGCTCCGGCCCGTTCGACGATGCCGACGCGGTCGCCTTCGCCCGCAACAACCCCACGGCACTGGCCTGGAGCCAGGGCCAGAACGGCTGGCTGCCGGTGGCGCAGATCGCGGCCCTGCAGGGTGGCGCGACGTTCCTGCCGCCGGGCCTGCCGCCGCCGCCGGCCGCAGGCGGCCGCGCCGACGAGATCGACTTCCGCATCGTCGGCCACGAAATGCAGTTCGTGGAGATCGAGCTGGACCCCGGCGAGAGCGCGGTGGCCGAGGCCGGCGCCCTGATGTTCAAGGACGCGGCGGTGCAGATGGACACCGTGTTCGGCGACGGTTCCGGCGGCAACCAGGGCGGGCTGATGGGCAAGCTGCTGTCGGCCGGCAAGCGCCTGGTCACCGGCGAGAGCCTGTTCACCACGGTGTTCACCCATCAGGGCCAGGGCAAGGCCAAGGTCGCCTTCGCCGCGCCCTATCCCGGCACGGTGCTGGCGATGAAGCTGGACCAGCACGGCGGCCGCCTGATCTGCCAGAAGGACAGCTTCCTGGCCGGCGCACGCGGCGTGTCGCTGGGCATCCATTTCCAGCGCAAGATCATGACCGGCCTGTTCGGCGGCGAAGGTTTCATCATGCAGAAGCTCGAGGGCGACGGCTGGGTGTTCGTGCATGCCGGCGGCTGCGTGATCGAGCGCGAGCTGGCGGCCGGCGAGCGGCTGGACGTGGACACCGGCTGCGTGGTCGCCTTCCACGCCTCGGTGGACATGGACGTGCGCCCGGTCAGCGGCATCAAGAGCATGTTCTTCGGCGGCGAAGGCATGTTCCTGGCCACCCTCACCGGACCCGGCAAGGTCTGGCTGCAGTCGCTGCCGTTCTCGCGCCTGGCCGGACGCATGTTCGCCGCCGCGCCGCAGGGCGGCGGGCAGAACCGCGGCGAAGGCTCGGTGCTGGGCGGCTTCGGCCGCATCCTCGACGGCGACAACAACTTCTAAAGCGGCGCATCAGCCCCTCTCCCCCCGGGAGAGGGGTTGGGGTGAGGGTACGTGCGCGCAGCGCCTCGCAACATCAGGCGCACAAACCCCAGGCCTCAGAAACGCGCGCACACCCCACCCCATGACCTCCAGTCGTGGGCGGTGCAGGAGGATGCGGCTATCCTCGCGCCGGCTCCTCCCTTCTTCTTCCTTCCGCGACGCATCCATGACCGTGTTCCGCTCCCCGCGCCTGCTGCTGTCCCTGTCCCTGTTCGGCCTGCTTGCCGCCTGTGGCGGCGAACCCAAGCCGGCACCGCCGGCCCCGGTGGTGAGCGGACCGGCACCGCTGCCCACGCCGGCCGCGCAGCCGCTGCGCATCGGCATCGCCCTGGGCGGCGGTGCGGCCAAGGGCTTCGCCCACATCGGCGTGATCAAGATGCTGCAGGCCAATGGTCTGGAGCCGACGGTGGTGTCCGGCACCAGCGCCGGCAGCGTGGTCGGCGCGCTGTACGCCAGCGGCATGGACGCGTTCCAGATGCAGCAGGCGGCGGTGGCGCTGGACGAGAGCAGCATCCGCGACATGCGCCTGTTCTCCGGCGGCCTGGTGCAGGGCCAGGCGCTGCAGGATTACGTGAACGCGCAACTCAAGGGCAAGCCGATCGAGAAGCTGGCCAAGCCGTTCGCCGCAGTCGCCACCCGGCTGGAAGACGGCGAGCGCACCGTGTTCGTGCGCGGCAATGCCGGCCAGGCGGTGCGCGCGTCCAGCAGCATCCCCGGCGTGTTCGAGCCGGTGACCATCGGCAAGTTCCATTACGTGGACGGCGGCGTGGTCAGCCCGGTGCCGGTGGACGCGGCGCGCCAGCTCGGCGCCGACTTCGTCATCGCCGTGGACATCTCCAGCAAGGCCAGCGGCAAGAACCCGGGCAGCATGCTCGGCACCGTCAACCAGTCGATCGCGATCATGGGCCAGCGCCTGGGCCAGCAGGAACTGGGCCGCGCCGACATCGTGATCCGGCCCAAGGTCAACGACATCGGCGCGGCCGACTTCGCCCAGCGCAACGCCGCGATCCTGGAAGGCGAAAAGGCCGCGCTGGCAGCGATGCCGCAGATCAAGGCCAAGCTGGCGCAATTGCAGCAGCAGCGCGCGGCCGCCGCAGCCGCGGCGGCAAAGGCCGCGCAACCGGCGCAGCCGCCGTGCGAGCCGCAATCGCGACTGGGCCGCCTGCTGCGCCGCGACGATCCCTGCAAGCCGAAAGACTGAGCATTCGCTCCCCTCTCCCGCCGGGAGGGGGGCCGGGGGTGAGGGTCCGACCGCCAGCACCAACTCCCGGCACACGCAGTCCCACACGCACCGCACCGCCGCTCAGCACCGCCACCGCAGGCGGAAACTATCAGCGCAACGCGCTCCGCCTACAGCTCCCCTCTCCCACCGGGAGAGGGGCTGGGGGTGAGGGTCCGACCGCTAGCGCAGTCTCCCTGCACAAGCGGCCACGCCATTACTGCGCCGTCGCTCAGTACCGCCAGCGCAGGGTAAAGCTAACGAACCGCGGCTCGCCGTAGTTCTGGTAATCCAGGTTGGCCCAGTACTTCTTGTTCAATGCATTGGTCACCGCCAGCGTCGCGGTCCACTGCGTGCTGAGCTGGTAGTTGGCATTGAAGTGCACCAGCGCGTACGGATCCTGCACCACGGTGACCGGGCGCGTGGCGGCGCTGCCGTCGCCGAGCGGGCGCTGGATGTTGTAGCCGCGCACCGCGCTCTGCCAGCTCACGCCGCCGCCCAGGCTCAGGCGCTGCCAGGCGCCGGGCAGGCGCACCTGAGTGGACAGCTGCAGGTAGTCCTCCGGCAGGTTGGCGTAGATCGCGTCGGTCGGCGCACGGGTGACCTTGGCGTGGGTGTAGCCGGCATTGAGCGTCCAGCCCGGGCGCAGTTCCCCGTTGTATTCCAGTTCCCAGCCGCGGCTCTTGGTGCCGTCGACGCCGATGTAGGCCGAGCTGCCGTCGGGCAGCGAGGCCTCGGGCTGGGTCATGTCGCGCACCGCGTAGTTGTCCTGCCTGGCCTCGAACACCGCCGCACTGAGCAGCGCGCGGCCGTCGGCCAGCTGCGCCTTGATGCCCGCTTCCAGGTTGGAGCCCTGCACCGGCGCCAGCAGGTTGTTGTCCTTGTCCTTGTAGTTCTGCGGATTGAAGATCTCGGTGTAGCTGGCGTAGGTGGAGATGGCCGGGGTGAGGTCGTAGACCAGGCCGACGTAGGGCGTGACCTCGTCGCTGACCCTGTAGCGGCCGCTGGTGCCGGTGTAGCGGCCGTCGGCGGCGAAGGCCTGGGTGCGGGTCTGCCAGGAACTCAGACGTGCGCCGGCGATCAGCGACAGCGGTTCGGCCAGGCGCAGCCGGGTGGAGGCGTACACGCCGCGCTGGGTGGTGCGCGCCTCGCGCCGCGCGCCGGTGCGGGTGGTGGTGATCTGGCCCACGTCGCCGTGCCAGTCGTAGACGTTGGGGATGTAGTAGCAGCGCTCGCGGCCGCAGGTGGTCCAGTCGCCCGGGTAGCGCAGCGCCAGGGTCGCCGTGGTCGACTGCAGGTCCTGCCAGCTGCCGCCGACCACCACGTCGTGGTCGCGGCCGAACAGGGGGAACGTGCCGGACAGGTACACGTCCAGGCCGTCGCGGGTATCGGTGGTCTGCCCGGCGGCGGCGCGCAGGTAGATGCCGCTGCCGTCGCGCCTGGGATAGCCGCTGCCGTAGACGCGCAGGTTTTCGACCTCGCCCTCGGTGCGCGCCAGGTTGACCTTCAGCAGCCAGTTGTCGCCGAAGCGCTGTTCCAGGTTGGCGAAGGTGGTGTGGGTGTTGCGCTGCCAGCGCGCCCACTTCGGCGCCAGGTTGGTGGAGGTCGGCAGGTCGGCGAAGCTGCCGTCGGCGAAGAAGTACGGCACCGTGCCCCAGGTCGAGCCGACCGGATCGTTGTCCTGGCGCTGGTAGCCGACGGTGACCGTGGTGGTGTCGGTCAGGTCGCCTTCCAGCACCGCCATCCCGGACATCTTCTGCTCGGTGTAGTGGTCGTAGTAGTAGCCGCGGTCCTGCCAGGCGGCGACGAAACGGCTGCGGAAGCGGCCGTCGGCGGTCAGCGGCGCGGTGACGTCGGCCTGGGTGCGGCGGAAGTCCCAGGTGCCGAGCGAGGCCGCGAACGACGCATCGAAGCTCTTGCCGGGGCGCTTGCGCAGCAGGTTGACCGTGGCCGAGGGAATGCCGGCGCCGCTGAGCAGGCCGTTGGCGCCGCGGATCACCTCGACGCGGTCGTAGAAGACCATGTCGTATTCCTGGTTGGTGGAGCCGCTGTAGGTGGGCAGGCCGTCGACCTGGAAGTCGGTGATCTGGAAGCCGCGCGCGAAGTACAGCGGGCGCTGGGTGTCGTAGAAGGACACGTTGACGCCGGTGACGTTGCGCATGACGTCGTTGACGCTGAACAGCGATTCCTCTTCCAGCCGCTGCTGGCCCAGCACGCTCACCGACTGCGGCGTCTCCTGCAGCGTCAGCGGCAGGCGGGTGGTGGTGGACGGCTGCGCACGGCTCGGGCTGCCGCTGACCTCGACCTTGTCCAGCGTGGTCGGCTGCACGTCGGCCGCGGCCTCGGCCTCGGCGGCGAACAACGGTGCCGAGGCGGCGGAGAGCGCGGACAGCACGGCGAGGGACAGCAGACGGCGTGGAGCGGAGGAAAGCATGGATCGATCTCGCGGGGTGGGGCGCGGCGGCGACACCGTCGCGCCGCGGTGGAGGAAAGGGGCAGGCGCAGCCACGCTCCACGGCGGGAATTGACGTGGCTGGCCCGGCAGGGCTGGCGGAGGGGCTGTGGCCGTGGATGGCCGTCGCAGAACGCAAATGTAAATCGTTAGCAACAACTTAACAAGGGCGGCCACGCGCCGACACGCTGCGACACATCCGCAGCGTTCCCGCTAGCCGCGCGGCAACGGCAGGCCGGCGAAGTCCTTGACCGTGCGCAGCACGAAGCTGGAGTTGACGTCGGCGACGCCGGCGGCGTTGAGCAACTTGTCCAGTAGAAACGCGGAGAAGTGCGCCAGATCGCGGACGTAGACGTGCAGCAGGTAGTCCATGTCGCCGGTCAGCGCATGGCAGGCGACCACCTCGTCCCAGCCCTGCACGCTGTCGGCGAAATGGGCGATGCCACTCTGGCCGTGCTTCTCCAGCTGCACGCGCACGAAGGCCTGCAGGCCCAGGCCGATCGCCGCCGGCACCAGCCGCGCGGCATAGCCGGCGACCACGCCCTCGGCCTCCAGCCGCTGCACCCGGCGCAGGCAGGCCGAGGGCGACAGGTTCACCTGCGCGGCCAGTTCGGCATTGCTGGCGCGGCCTTCCCGCTGCAACAGGGCGAGCAGGCGCAGGTCGGTGCGGTCGAAGGTCGGCGATCCGGTCATTTATTGCTCTGCAACATGGCTTCTACGCAATAATCTTGCGCACAGCGCGCCGATCCGTGCAACTTCGCAAGCCCATTGCGCGCCCGCGCGCCTACCATCGTGGCTATTCCTTTCCGGAGCGTCGACCATGGACACCGCACCGCGCCGCGTCGAACACCAGCAGACCGACAAGGGCTACGTGCCGGTCTACACCACGGCCGTGGTGACCCAGCCGTGGGACAGCTACAGCGCCGACGACCACGCCACCTGGGGCACGCTGTACACGCGCCAGCGCGAGCTGCTGGTCGGCCGCGCCTGCGCCGAGTTCCTGCAGGCGCAGGACGCGATGGGCATGAGTTCGCAGGCGATCCCGCGCTTCGACGAGCTCAACGCGGTGCTGCAGGCGACCACCGGCTGGACCCTGGTCGGCGTGGAAGGGTTGCTGCCGGAGCTGGACTTCTTCGACCACCTGGCCAACCGCCGCTTCCCGGTGACCTGGTGGATCCGCCGTCCCGAACAGATCGACTACATTGCCGAGCCGGACCTGTTCCACGACCTGTTCGGCCACGTGCCGCTGCTGATGAACCCGCTGTTCGCCGACTACATGCAGGCCTACGGGCGCGGCGGCGTCAAGGCGCACGCGATCGGTCAGGACGCGCTGCAGAACCTGACCCGGCTGTACTGGTACACGGTGGAGTTCGGCCTGATCGACACCCCCGACGGCCTGCGCATCTACGGCGCCGGCATCGTGTCGTCCAAGGGCGAATCGCTCTACTCGCTGGAGTCGGACGCACCCAACCGCATCGGCTTCGACCTGCAGCGGATCATGCGCACCCGCTACCGCATCGACACCTACCAGAAGACCTACTTCGTCATCGACAGCTTCGAACAACTGATGCAGGCGACCTCGCCGGATTTCACCCCGATCTATGCGGCACTGGCCGACCAGGCGCATCTGCCGGCTGGCCAAGTGCAGGCGCAGGACCGCGTGTTCCATGCCGGCAGCGGCGAAGGCTGGGCGGACGGCGGCGACGTGTGAATCGCGGCATTACCCGTCTCCGCCAAACCTGACGGAGACGGGGCAGGGCGCCGGGTCAGTCGGTGCCGTACTTCGGGTTGTAGGGCCCGTACAACAAGCCGCCAGGGTGGCCGGCGGACAGCAGACGCTGGCTGGCCACGTTCCCCATCTGATGCCCTTGGTCGGTGACCTGGTTGACGACCTGATTGATCGCAGCCGTCACCAGCATTCCGACCAGGCCGCCCCCGGCGTTGTTCTGATTTTCGCCGCTCGACGCCTGTGCCTGGCCCTGCCACAGCACCGTCCCGGTGCGCAGATCCACCAGCTTGGCGTTGGCCGAGACCACGACCACGCTGTTGATGATCTGGTAGACGGCACCGTACTTTTCCACGGTGATGTACAGCGCGGCGTCGGCGCCGAAGATTTCCCGCAACTTCTCCGGAGACACCGCCTGTGCTTCATCCGCCACGGTGATGCCGTTCTGCTTGAAGGTCTCGTAGACCGGCGCCACCGGCATCACGTAGTAGCCCGCTTCGGCCAGCGGCAACGTGGTGACCGACAGCACGCTCAGGCTGGCGTTGACGTCCGGTGCATGGCTGACCGGCGGCAAGACCAGGATCGACCGCGGCTTGCTGGCCTTGTACGCGCTGTAATCGCGCGACATCGGCTGCGTCGCGCAGGCGCTCAGCAGCAGACCGAGCACGGCCACGCAGGCCATTCTTGCGACGTTCTTCATTGCGCGCTCCTCGCGTTGCTGGCGTTCTTCAACAACAGATCGATGTAGGTGCCGGACTCGGGATACTGCGTCTTCTCGGCGAGGAGTTCCTGCTGCGCTTTGGCATCGTTGCCGGTTTCGGCGTACAGCATGCCCAGATGCGCCTGCAGTCCCGGCGGCGGCCTGCGGTTGGCGGCCTGCATCACCTGCAGGTCCTTTTCCAGCGCCTGGATCTGCTGTTCCGGGCTACCGCCCTTGAAGTGGCTGTAGACCTGATCCTGGTAGCTGCCCCACTGGTAGAGCGAGGCGCTCTGGTGGGCGCAGCCGACCAGCGCGAGCATGGCGCAGGCGCCAAGCCAGAACCGCGTGCGGACATTGAGGGTATTCATGTGCAAGGGTCCGTTGCGGGTCACTTGACCGGCTTCCAGGCGCCGGAGTCGATCGCGGCGGTGAGATTGTTGACAGCCTCGCGGATCGCCAGATCCAGGACTTTGCCGTTGAGCGTGGAGTCGTAGCTGGAGGTCCCGCCGAAGCCGACGACCTCGCGGTTGGACAAGGTGTACTCGCCGCCGCCCTGCACCGAATACACCACTTCGGACGTCGCGCTATCGACCACGTTCAGGCTGACCTTGGCATAGGCCTGCTGCTGCTTGCCGCGGCCGAGAATGCCGAACAGCTGCGTATCGCCGGTCTCCTTGCGGCCGAACTCGGTCACGTCGCCTGTGACGACGTAGTCGGCGCCCTTGAGTTGCTGCGCCTGGCCCTTGATCTGCGCTTCCTGCTTGATCTCGCCCATGTTGTCGCGATCCAGCACACGGAAACGATTGGTCTGCTGCAGATGGGTGATCAGGATGGTCTTGGCCTGGCTGCCCAGGCGATCTGCACCATCGGAAAACAGGCCGCGCATGAAGGACGAACGGTTGTCGAACTTGCCCACCGCGATCGGCGCGCGTGCGCCGGCGTAAGGCACGCTGGCCGCCGAAACTGTCTGCGGTTTGACGCTCTGATGGGTTTCGGTCGCGCAGGCCGCCAAGCCCAACGCAAGCGTCAACCCCATGGCCCCCTTGATCACACTGTTCTTCATCGATTGCCCCTTGTTGATACAGCTACGAAAAACCATTCGCCGGCGGCCCTATCCTTGCCCAGCGTCGCTGCATGCGACAGGCATGCACGACCGCACGCGGACGACGCGATCCAGGCCATCGGCGAGAGTAGGAAATAGGCACAGCGGAAGATCGATGTCGCTCCATGACCATCCTGCGCAGGGCAGGGAAAGAAAAATCCATGTCGTCCCGCGACGCAGCGGGACCCAGCTAGGTGATGTGTATCGGCGGCGCTAGGTGGAACTTTAGAAATTTTTGCGGGGCCGTCGCAATGCGGGCGTGCACGGGCCGTGTTGCTCGGTCGCCGGACCTGGATGCTGCGCCATCGCGCTGCGGCACACTGCATCGCGCCAGAGATCGGCCAATCCACAGCGGAGAATCGGCAATGCGCCGATCCCGGGCCACCGACGGCGACCCTACGCTGCGCAGCGAGCGAGATCGGTGCGCCACGACGCGGCCACCCCGGATTCCCGGATGCTCCCGCCCAACGCATGTTGGCGGTCCTGTGCGTCGGGAGAATCCTCATGCTCATTTATGTCGGCCTGGACGGCGATCAGGCGGATCAGCGCGGCGCCAAACTGAAAGCCTTGCAATCCCACTTCGGCGAAAACCAATCGCATGCGCTGACCCTGCTCGACGCGGCCTCACTATCGCCCAGCAACAAGACGCGCGGCAAGCGCTTGGTGATCAATTCGCACGGCAACGTCAACGTCTTCGCCGGGCTTGCACCGGAGGCATTCCTGCAGCAACTGCTGGCCAAGGGACTGGGCAAGGAGTCGTTCGAGGAGATCGTGCTGATGGCCTGCCAGGTCGGCGCGCAGAGCCAAACCAACTCCATCGCCAACAACTTCGCCAAGGACCTGAAGCGCTTGCTGGTCGGCCACGGCATCCTCGCCAAGCTGTACGCGCCGCGCGGCACGCTGACCTACCTCGTGCACACCGAGCAGAAGCTGAGCCAGACGTTCTACGTGGTGGACAGCATGCATATTGCCTGCCCGGAGCGGAACTATCCGCTGGCGGAAGGCCTGCTGCTGGTGCAGTAAGTTCGCATGCCAACGCCCCGCAGATGCGGGGCGTTTGGCGAACACGCTACCGGACACACCCGCCTGGGCGGGCGCGACATCAGGCCGCGGCGGCGTCGGCCTTGCCCAGCACGCCGGCGACGAAGGCGCGCAGGTCGGCGTCCTTGGCGTTGTCGAAGAAGCACTGCTGGAAGCGCGGGCCGCCCACGGCCTGCTTGACCAGTTCCGGATCCAGCGCGCGCAGGCCGTCCAGGTAGGACTTGGCCAGGGCCTGCTTGACCTGGGTCAGGATGCCGGCGTTGGCCTGCTGCGATTCGCGGCGCTCGGCCGGGTAGCCCATGCCGCGCTCGCCGCTGAAGGCCTTCTCGAAAATGTAGCGCACGTTGATCTCCGCGCCCCAGCCGTAGCCCTTGGCGAAGGCCAGCGCCAGCGCGTTGCCGTTGTTGACCTGGGCGAACAGGTAGGCGTCGGTCGGCTCGATGCAGTAGCCGCAGAACACGCCCGGGTGCGCGTTGAGCGACATCATCGCGCCCTGCCCGGTGCCGCAGCCGGCGACCACGAAGTCCACCGCGCCGGCATTGAGCAGCAGGCCGGCGCAGATGCCCAGGTGGATGTAGGTCAGGCGGTGGTCGGCGTCGCCGTCCATGCCGACGTTGAACACGCTGTGGCCCTGTGCGGCGGCGACGTCGTTGAGCTGCTGCAGGATCACCGGGTTCTTGGCGGCCTGGCTGAACTCGTTCATTAGGGCGATTTTCATGGGGGTCCTTTGCGTGGGGGATTGGTTGGTGGGGGCAGGTTGGGCGGAACACGGGTCGGCGGCTGACGTACCCTCATCCGCCCTGACGGGCACCTTCTCCCGAAGGGAGAAGGGACGGCAGTTAGCGGGCGAGCCAGCCGCCGTCGACCGGGATCACGGTGCCGTTGACGTAGTCCGAGGCGCTGCTGGCCAGGAACACCGCGGTGCCGCCCAGGTCCTCCGGTACGCCCCAGCGGCCGGCCGGGATACGGTCCAGGATCGCCTGGTTGCGTGCGGCGTCGGCGCGCAGCTGCGCGGTGTTGTCGGTGGCCATGTAGCCCGGGGCGATGGCGTTGATGTTGACGCCCTTGGCGCCCCACTCGTTGGCCAGCAGACGGGTGATGCCGGCGATGCCGGACTTGCTGGCGGTATACGAGGGCACGCGGATGCCGCCCTGGAACGACAGCATCGAGGCGATGTTGATGATCTTGCCGCTGCCCTGGGCGATGAAGTGGCGGCCGGCGGCCTGGCACATGAAGAACGCGGACTTGATGTTGACGTTCATGACGTCGTCCCAGTCCTGCTCGCTGAAGTCCACCGCATCGGCACGGCGGATCAGCCCGGCGTTGTTGACCAGGATGTCGAGACGGCCAAGCCCGGCCAGGGTCTCGTCGAGAATGCGCTGCACCGGCTCGATGCTGATCAGGTTGGCCTCGATGGCGACGAAGCGGCGGCCCAGCGCGGAGACCTTGGCCTCGGTCTCGGTGGGCGCGGCGATGCCGGCGGCGGCGATGTCGGCGCCGGCCTGCGCCAGCGCCACGGCGATGCCTTGGCCGAGGCCGGTGTTGGCGCCGGTGACCAGGGCGACCTTGCCTTCGAGACTGAACGGGTGGGTCATTGCGTGGACTCCTTGAGGGAATGCGGACGACGGGAATGGGAGCGGCGCGCGGGACGGCGGCCTACTTGAGCTGGCAGATGTCCAGCACGTGCATGTCGGTGTAGTCGAGGTTCTCGCCGCCCATCGCCCAGATGAAGGCGTAGTTGGCGGTGCCGGCGCCCATGTGGATCGACCACGGCGGCGACACCACGGCCTCGTTGTTCTGCACCACGATGTGGCGCTGCGCGTCCGGCTCGCCCATGAAGTGGTAGACGCGGTCGTTGGCGCCGAGATCGAAGTAGAAATAGACCTCGCTGCGGCGGTCGTGCAGGTGCGGCGGCATGGTGTTCCAGACGCTGCCCGGCTTGAGCACGGTCAGGCCCAGCAGCAGCTGCGAGGACTGGCAGGTGGCCGGCACGATGTACTGGTAGATGGTGCGTTCGTTGCTGGTCTCCAGCGCGCCGCGGTCCAGCGCCACCGCCTCGGAGATCGACAGGCGCTTGGTGGCGAAGCGCGCGTGCGCCGGCGTGGAGGCCAGATAGAGCTGCGCCGGGTTGGCCGCGTCGTCGGAGGCGAACACCACCTCGGCGCTGCCCATCGCCACGTACAGGCCGTCCTTCGGGCCCAGCGGATACGCGGTGCCGTCGACGGTGACGGTGCCGCTGCCGGCGCCGACGTTGATCACGCCCAGCTCGCGCCGCTCCAGGAACGGGTGTCCCGCGGCCGAGGCCGGTTCGGTCTGCGCCGGCAGCGTCAGCGCCCGCGTGCGCGGGGCGGCGCCGCCGAGCACGAAGCGCTCGTAGTGGGTGTACTTCAGGGTCACCGCGTCGTCGACGAACAGGCCATCGAGCAGGTACAGGTCGCGCAGCTGGTCGTTGCTGGCGCCCTTGATCGCGTCGGGATGGGTCGCGTAGTGGGTCTTGCAGTACAGGGACATGGGGCGCTCCAGTGCAGGCGACGGCATGTGGCAGCCCGCCACGGAGGACAGTCTAGCGGGTCTGGTAAACCGGTGTCATTGCGCAGTGCACGAAGGGCCGGGATTGGGGAGTCGGGATTCGGGATTGGCAAGCGGCGCCGCCCAGGCGGCGCGGGTCTCACCGCGGGAGCTGTTGGCCGACGTCGATGCGGTTGCCGTCGGGGTCGGCGAAGACGAAGCAGCGCAGGCCGAAGTCGGCATCGCGGATCGTCTTGATGATGCGCACGCCCTGCGCCTGCAGGCCGTCGTACAGGGCCGCGGCGTCGTCGACGATCAGGTGGGCGACGTTGCTGGTGCTGCCGCGGTGGTCGGGACGCAGGGTCAGGTGCAGTTCGGCGTCGTCCTTCTTCAGGATCACGAAACCGACCGGATTGCCGTTCTGGAACACGCTGCGGAAGCCCAGGCGCTCGGTGTAGAAGGCGACGGCGCGGGCGATCTCGGCGACGGGCACGGTCGGCGCCAGGCGGCCGAAACGGACCGCGACGGGGGCGGGGATGGGGGACGACATGGCGAAGGCTCCTCGCAGGAAGGCCGCGCGGTCCGCCCGGGCGGTGCCGGAACGGAGCGGGCCTTCGATGGGCGGAGCGGTGTCCGCACGGTCGGCGGCAGTGTAGACCGTTTGCGGCGAGTCGGGAGGCGGTGGGGGACACGTGCCCCGGCCGACATGTGGGTGCGACGCATGGATGGCGTTGAAACGCGCACGCCCCGCGGTCAGCAGGCGCTTCACTGCTGCCTGGGAACGGCTCCCGGTCTGCCGGGAATCGTTCGCCGCGGCAGTTCGGTTCGTGCGCGTCGGGGCTGAAGCCGCTCCCACAGGAATGCGCTGGGCCTCCCTGTGGGAGGGACTTCAGTCCCGACGACGGAGGGTGTCAGTCGGCTTTCGGCTTCGCTTGTCGCGTCTGCACGACCGTCGACTCCCCACAAAGCGCCTGACACCCGCATTGCAGGTCGCTGACGCCGCTCCCGCAGCGGCGGATGCGCGTGCGGCGGAGCCAGGCGAACTGGCGGGGCGCGAATCATGCATCTCGCCGTGTCGTCGCGAGCGCCTGGCAGGCCGCAAGCCTCCGTCTGCCACCGCTCGCTGCGGCAGCTCGCCGCGCCGCCGCGCCGCCGCGCTCAGTCTTCCGGCGGCTGGCAGGAGTCGCGCACGATCAGGTGCGGGCGCACGCTGGCCACCGCCAGCGACGGCGTGCCCTCGGGCTGGATCAGCATGGCCGCGGCGGTGCGGCCGGTGTCGCGGGTGTGCCGGCGCACCGAGGTCAGCGACGGCCACAGCCGCGAGGCCAGCGGGCTGTCGTCGTAGCCGATGATCGACAGCTGGCGCGGGATGTTGATGTTGGCGCGCAGCGCGACCTTGTACACGCCGGCGGCCATTTCGTCGTTGCCGGTGAAGATCGCGCTGGGGCGCTGCTTGCCCAGCAGCAGCTTTTCCGCCGCGGCCACGCCCGATTCGAAGGTGTAGCCGGCCTCGACGATGCGCGCCGGCGGCAGTTCGATGCCGCGCCGGGTCAGCGCGTCGATGAAGCCGGCGGTGCGCTCGTGCGCGGAGCGGTAGGCGCTGGGGCCGGTGATCAGGGCGATGTCGCGGTGGCCCAGCGACAGCAGGTAGTCGGCGGCCTCGGCGGCGCCGTCGCGGTCGTGGGTGACCACCATCTGCGAGGTGTCGTCCAGCGGCAGCGAGGCGATGCGGGTGTAGCGCACGCCGATGCCGGCGAGCATGTCGGCCAGGGCCTGGTCCTCGGAGGCGCGCGGCACCAGGATCACCCCGTGCAGCTTCTGCTGCTGCACGAAGCGGCGCACGCCCTCGATGTAGCCGGGACTGCGACTGTCGCAAGGATGCACCACCAGTTCGAAGCTGGAGCCGCGCAGTGCGTCCAGCGCGCCGTACTGCATGTCCACGATGTACTGCGCGGTGGGGTTGTCGTAGACCATGCCGATCAGGAACGAGCGACGGAACGCCAGCCCGCGCGCCAGCGGGTCCGGCGCATAGCCGACCTCGCGCATCAGCGCCTCGACCTTCTCGCGGGTGTCTTTGCGCACCAGCGGCGAGTTGTTGATGATCCGCGACACGGTCTTCTTCGACACCCCTGACAGGCGCGCGATGTCGTTGATCGTCGCGGCCTTGCCGTGGGCGGAAGCGGGAGCATCGACGGAACGGGGCTTGTTCGGCGCCATGGACGGAAAACCGGGCGAAAGAAAGGGGATTCTACTGGGTGTCATGTTCGCTCCAGCGCACGGTCACGGAAGCGGTGTAGGCGCACCGCCCCGGTGACCGGCCGCGGCGCTGCCAAGGCCGGCAGCGGCCATCGGCGCGAACGGCCCACGGTCACCCGCCTGGCGCGAGCCGGCGCCGCCGGGCCGGCTCAGGCGCGCAGCGCGCGCGGCAGCCACAGCGACAGCTCCGGGAAGAACGCCACGATCAGCAGCACGCACAGCGCCGCCAGCCAGAACGGCCAGATGGTGCGCATGCTCTGGGCCACGGTGATCTGTCCGATCGAGGTACCGATGAACAGCACCGAGCCCACCGGTGGGGTGATCAGGCCGATGCCGCCGGCCAGCACCATCACCAGGCCGAAGTGGATCGGATCGATGCCGTAGGCCTTGGCCACCGGCAGGAAGATCGGCGTGCAGATCAGGATCTTCGGCGCCAGGTCCATGAACATGCCCAGCAGCAGCAGCATCACCACGATCATCAGCAGCACGGTGTGCTGGCTGTGGGCGATGGACTGCAGGAAGCGCACCGCCGCCGCCGGCACCTGCAGGTAGGCCAGCAGCCAGCCGAACACCGCCGCGGTGGCGATCACGAACAGGATCACCCCGGTGGTGCGCGCGGCATGCGTCACCGCACCGAAGAACTCCGCCCAGCGCAGCTGCCGGTACAGCAGCGCGGTGACCAGCAACGCGTACACCACCGCGATCGCCGCGCTCTCCACCGCGGTGAAGATGCCGGCGCGGATGCCGACGAAGATCAGCGCGACCAGGCCCAGGCCCGGCAGCGCGCCGACCAGACGCAGCGCCACCGCGCGCCAGCCCGGGAACGCCTCGGTGCCGTAGCCGCGCGAGCGCGCCACCGCATAGCCGGTGAGCATCATCGCCGCGGTCATCAGCAGCGCCGGGACGATGCCGGCGGCGAACAGGTCGGCGATCGACAGGCCGCCGCCGGCCGCGGCCGAGAACAGGATCAGGTTGTGCGAGGGCGGCACCAGCAGCGCCACCAGCGCCGCGGTCATGCTGACGTTGACCGCGTAGTCGCGGTCGTAGCCGCGGTTGATCATCTGCGGAATCATGGTGCCGCCGACCGCCGAGACGTCGGCGATGGCCGAGCCGGACACGCCGCCGAAGAACAGCGAGGACAGCACGCTGACCTGGCCCAGGCCGCCACGCATGCGCCCGACCAGCGAGGACGCCAGCGCGATCAGGCGGTCGGAGATGCCACCGCGCAGCATCAGTTCGCCGGCGAAGATGAACAGCGGGATCGCGATCAGCGACGCCGAGCCGCTGCCGGCGGAGATCTGCTGCACCAGCACCACCGCCGGCAGGTCCAGATACAGCAGCGTGGCCAGCGCGGCCGTGCCCAGCGCATACGCCACCGGCACGCCGATCAGCAGCAGCACCACGAACAATCCCAACAGGATGGCGATGGCCATGCTCAGTTCCTCCCCATGGTGGCGCCCGGGCGCAGCACCCGCCAGGCCTGGTACAGCGCGAACACGCTCATCAGCGCGCCGCCGATCGACAGCGGCAGGTAGTTGATGCTCTGCGGCATCTGCGCACCGGCCATCTTGATGTCCAGCCCGTCCAGCAGCAGCACCGCGCCCCACCACGCGATCACCGCACCGATGGCGGCCACCAGCAGCGGGCGCACCAGGTCGATGACGCGGCGCAGGCTGGCGTGCAGCGTCTCGGCCAGCAGGAAGAAGCCGAAGTGGCGGCGGGTGTGCACGCCGGCGGCGGCACCCAGGCTCATCGCCGTGCTCAGCAGCAGCAGCGTCACCGGCTCGGTCCAGCTCGGCGAGTCGTTGAGCACGTAGCGGGTGAACACCTGCCAGCCCTGCACCACCACCAGCCCGAGCAGGGCGGCGGCGGCGGTGCCGATGGCGAGGTTGGCGATCCGGTCCAGCAGCCGCTGCAGCGGCGGCACCGGGAGGGCGGGGGCGTGGTCGGTCATCGGCATGGACTCAGGCGAAATCGCGAATGCGGCGGTAGAGGGCTTCGATCTCCGGCTGCTGCCGGTACTCGGCCAGCAGCGGCGCGGCGGCCTTGCGGAAGGCCGGCATGTCCACCTCGTTGATGGCCACGCCGTAGTCGATCACCTGCTGCCGCGCCTGCGCCTCGGAGGCGTCCCACAGCCGGCGCATCACCGTCACCGACTGCCGCGCCGTCTCCAGCACCAGCGCGCGCTGGTCCGGCGTCAGCGTCTCGAAACTGCGCCGGGACATCACCAGCACGTCCGGCGCGTACGAGTGATCGCTCTGCGACCAGTAGTGCGCGGCCTCGAAGTGGCGGCTGGACTGGAAGCTGCGCATGTTGTTCTCGGCGCCGTCGATCATGTGCGTTTCCATCGCCGAGAAGGTCTCGCCCAGCGACATCGGCGTGGGGTTGGCGCCGAGCATGCGCATCAGCTTGAGGAAGATGTCCGAGTTCGCCACGCGCAGCTTGAGCCCGTGCAGGTCCTTGGGCTGCCGCAGCGGATGCTTGGTGTTGTAGAAGCAGCGCGCGCCGGAGTCGTAGATCGCCAGCCCGACCAGGTCGCGCTGTTCGAAGCTGCGCAGGATGCTGTCGCCGACGTGGCCGTCGATCGCGCGGCGCAGGTGCGCCACCGAGTCGAACACGTACGGCAGGCACAGCGCCTGGGTCAGCGGGAAAGCGTTGTTCAGCGCGCCGGAATACACGCGGGTGATGTCGATGGCGCCGAAGCGCGCCATGTCGATCGCCTCCGCCTCGCGACCGAGCTGGCCGGAGTGATACTCGCGCAGGCGCAGACGGCCGCCGGTCTTCTGCTCCAGGATCTGCCCGAACCAGCGCACCGCCTCCACGGTGGGGTAGTCGGCCACGTGCACGTCGGTGGCGGTGAGCAGGCGCGTACCGCTACCGCCGGCCTGCGCCAGCGCACCCAGCGGCACGCCGGCCGCGGCCGCCGCGGTCAGGCCCGCGCCCAGGAATCGTCTACGAGTGATCATGCTGCGCCCTCCCGCGCGTCATTGCCGTCGCCAGCCTAGGCCGCGACCGCCCTGCAGTGAAGTTCGCCGTAGCCGTCGAAGCGGATCGTCGCCTGCTGGCCGATGGCGATGTCGTGGATACCGGTGGCGTTGCCGGTGGCGATCAGCTCGCCGCGGCGCAGCGGCCGGCCACGCCTGGCCGAGCGCGCCAGCGCGAACGCGAACGCCGCACGCAGGCCGCCCGGCAACAGCGTGGCGCCGCCGGTGCCCACGCACTGGCCCTCGATCCAGGTCTCGGCGCGCAGCGCGGTCTCGTCCAGCGCGGTCCAGTCCGGCACCTGCGGCCCCAGCAGCAGGCCGTTGTTGTTGCCGAAATCGGAGATCACCACGCGCGGCCCCAGCTGGTTGATCGTGGCCAGCGGGCTGCTCGCCACCTCGACGCCGACGAACAATGTCGCCGGCACCTGCGCGGCCTGCTGTGGAGTCCAGTGCAACTGGTCGGCCGGCACGTCCGCGTCCAGGCGCAGCACGTACTCGGCCTCGACCGCGCCGAAGCCGCCGTCGAACACCGGGATGTCCGTTGTTCCACCGGTAGCATTCCACAGCGCAGCCGCGAAAATCGGGCCCAGCAGGCGCTCGTCCCCGGAGTGGTCGCGACGCTCGGGGGCGATGTAGCCGACCTTCCAGCCGACCACGCGGTCCGGCCATTGCGCGATCGCCAGGTCCTGCACGCGGTAGGCGGTCTCCAGATCGTCGGGGATGACACCGGGGAAATCGGGCAACGAGCGGCCATGGCGACGGGCCTGGACGAAGCGGGCCGCGATGTCGGCCAACGCGGGCGGTGGCGTCTGCGACGGGCCGGAAGGAAGGCTCAAGGGCATCTCCGCAAGGAATGTGGGGGATCGGAATTGCTGCGCCGCGCATCGACAGCGCGTTGCGCCGTTGTATATGGTAAACCGGTGTCATTGGCAATGTGCGGTGCGGCAAAAGGCCGGGAATCGGGAATCGGGAATCGGCAACAGCAACAGCAACAGCAACAGCGATACAGCGCCATGCGTTGGCGCAGGCGGCGCGCACACTGGGGCCATCGTGCCCTCGGCCACGCGCCGCGGGTTTCTTCCATCCACGACGAGATCTCGATGATGTCGGCCCGACTCCTCGCCACCCGCCTACGTCCCGCCGAACCACTGTCCCCATCCTGCGGCAGGCGCCGGCCCCGCTCCGGCATCGCCCTGCTGGCGGCGCTGTGCCTGTTGCTGGGCGCCCTCGGCCCGACGGCAGCGGCCGAGCGGCCGACCAGCGAGAGCGCCGCCGAGGCGGCGGCGCGGCTGCCGCTGTGGCCCGGTCCGGCGCCGGGGTCGACGGCCGGCTCCGAGCACGCGCGCCTGGTCGAGCGCAGCGACGACCCGGCCCTGCCCGATCGCGCGCTCAGCGGCCGTTACCAGCCCTACATGGTGGTGTACCGGCCGAAGCACCCGAACGGCAGCGCGCTGCTGGTGGCGCCGGGCGGCGGCTATGCGCGCGTGGTGCTGGACAAGGAAGGCACGGCATTGGTATCGATCTTCGCCGAACAAGCCGGCATCACCCTGTTCGTGCTGCGTTACCGGCTGCCCGATGCGGCCGCCGACGGCGCCATGGCGCGCGACCAGCCACTGGCCGATGCGCAGCGCGCGCTGCGCCTGATCCGCGCGCATGCCGCCGACTACGGCGTGGATCCGCAGCGCATCGGCGCGATCGGCTTCTCCGCCGGCGGCCACGTCGCCGCCAGCCTCGGCACCCGCTACGACGACGTGGTGTATCCGGCGCGCGATGCGATCGACCGGGTCAGCGCGCGGCCGGATTTCCTGTTGCTGCTGTACCCGGTCATCGACATGGGCAGCGGCACCGCGGCGCACACCGGCTCGCGGCTGCGGCTGCTGGGCCGCCATCCGGACGCGGCGACCATGGCCGCCTACTCGCTGCAGAACCGGGTGCATGCCGGCATGCCGCCGACCTTCCTGGTGCACGCGCAGGACGATCCGGTAGTGCCGGAAGAGAACAGCCTGCTGTTCTACCAGGCGCTGCGCCAGGCCGGGGTGCCGGCCGAGCTGCACCTGTTCGCGCATGGCGGCCATGGCTTCGGCACCCGCGGCATCGCCGGCCTGCCGCTGGCGGCATGGCCGCAGCTGGCGCTGGGCTGGATGCGCAGCGTGCAGGACGATCCCCGCGCCCGCGCGCCGATCCCGCCACCGGCGGGCACGCCGTGAGCCTGCCCATGAACGGTCTCTCCACAACGCGGCGGCGCCCGCCTCGCCCGGTCCACGCACGCCGCCGGACCGCCGGCCGTCGCAAACACGGCCACGCCGCCACACCTCTCACGTCCCCGATCGCCTAGCCAGGACACCGTCCACGCATGACCGCCCGCCCTCGCTTGCCCGCCCCGCTCCCCACCGCGCCCGACGCGGCCGCACCCGACGACCATGGCCGCCGCCGCTTCCTGCGCGACGGCGCGCTCGGCGCGCTGGCCTTGAGCGGCGCGCTGCCCGGTCTGGCGCCGGCCTCGGTGCCGATGCGGGCGGCGCCGCTGGCGCGCACCCGCAGCGGCCGCATCCGTGGCGTGCGCGAGCAGGGCGTGTGCGTTTTCAAGGGCATTGCCTACGGCGCCGACACCGCGCCGCGACGCTTCCAGCCGGCGCTGCAGGAACGGCCCTGGCACGGCGTGCGCGACTGCGGCGCCTATGGTGCGTCGGCGCCGCAGCGCGGGTCCGAGCCGGTCAGCGAGGACTGCCTGTTCCTCAATGTCTGGACCCCGGGCCTACGCGACGGTGCGAAGCGTCCGATCCTGTTCTACATCCACGGCGGCGCCTACAACAACGGCTCCGGCAGCGACCCGCTGTACGACGGCGTGCGCCTGTGCCAGCGCGGCGACGTGGTGGTGATCAGCGTCAATCATCGCCTCAACGCCTTCGGCTATCTGTACCTGGCGCCGTTCGGAGGTGACGCCTATGCCGCCTCCGGCAACGTCGGCCAACTCGACCTGGTGCAGGCGCTGCAGTGGGTGCGTGCGCACGCGGCCGAGTTCGGCGGCGATGCCGGCAACGTCACCGTGTTCGGCCAGTCCGGCGGCGGCGCCAAGATCGCCACGCTGATGGCGATGCCGGCCGCGCAGGGCCTGTTCCACCGCGCCTGGACCATGAGCGGGCAGCAGGTCACCGCCGCCGGGCCACGTGCGGCCAGCCAGCGCGCGCAGTTGCTGCTGCAAGCGCTGCAGTTGGAACCATCGCAACTGGACGCGCTGCGCACGCTGCCGCTGCAGCGCGTGCTCGAGGCCACCCGCATCCGCGATCCATCGCGCGCGGAGGACACCGCGCTGTACCTGGGCCCGGTGCTGGATGCGCAGGTGCTGCACCGCCATCCGTTCTGGCCGGACGCGCCACCGCAGTCGGCGCGCATCCCGATGGTGATCGGCAACACCCACGACGAGACCCGCGCCTTCCTCGGCCACGATCCGGCCAACTTCGCGCTGACCTGGGACGCGCTGCCGGCCAAGCTGGCGCAGGAGCAGTACGTGGACCTGTCGCCGCAGGTGGTGATCGCCGAGTACCGACGGCTGTATCCGCACTACACGCCGAGCGAGGTGTTCTTCGCCGCCACCACCGCCGGCCGCTCCTGGCGTGGCGCGGTCGAGGAAGCCGAGGCGCGCGCGCGGCAGGGCGCGCCGACCTGGGTCTACCAACTGGACTGGGGTTCGCCACTGGACGGCGGCAAGTTCGGCGCCTTCCACACCCTGGACATCCCGCTGGTGTTCGACAACATCCGCCAGCCCGGATCGCGCACCGGCGATGGCGCCGACGCGCAGCGCATGGCCGATGCGATGAGCGCAGCGTTGCTGGCCTTCGCCCGCCACGGCGATCCCAACCACCCCGGCCTGCCACGCTGGGCACCGTACTCGCTGGCCCAGCGCGAAACCCTGCTGTTCGACACCGACAGCCGCCTGGCGCACGACCCGCGCGGCGGCGAGCGCCAGCTCTACGCGCAGGTGCCGTTCGTGCAGCGGGGGACGTTCTGAGACGGTGCCACGATCGCCGCGCGCGGCGCGCGTGGCCGTGACGAAACACCCGTGCGCGCCTGTCGAAAGCAGAGGCGCGCTTCACTGGTCGGTTGGTGTGCTGCGTCGGGACTGAAGTTCCTCCCACAGTGGCGGCGGCTGCGGCGGCGTCGGTCGCGAGGGCTGGTGCGCCGGATCACCGCGCTACCAACCGGTGTCCTCGGCCAGCACCACGCGGTTGCCGACGGCGCGCGCGGCGTCCAGCAGCGCCTCGGCGCGCTGCATCAGCGTGGCCGGCGTGTCCTCCGGCGTGGCGAGCAGCGCACCGACGCTGACCGTCAGCGCCTGCGCGTCCGCCGTATCCGGCGCGATCGCCATCACCTCGACCATGTCGCGCAGCGCCGGCGCCACCTGGCGCAGGTGCGCGCCGCTGGCGTCGTACAGCACCAGCGCGAAGCGGTCGGCGCCGATGCGCATGGCCACGTCCAGCGGCCGCAGCAGGCATTGCATGGCCTCGGCCACCTCCAGCACCGCGCGGTCGGCGGCGCCGGCGCCGCTGCGCTGGTTCAGTGCGGCGAAGCCGTCGAGTTCGACCAGGATCAGCGCCAGCCCGCGCTGCAGGCGCCCGCGCTCGGCCAGCGCCACCGCCAGGTGTTCGTCGAAGCGGCGGCGGTCGCCCAGGCCGGTGAGCGCGTCGCGCAAGGCCTCGTCGTCGCGTACCCGCCGCTGCAGGAAGCCTTCGCGGCGCGAGTGTTCGCGCAGGTAGCCGCCGGCCGCACCGACCGGCACCGCGGTCCACAGCAGCCACTGCAGGCGCAGGTAGGCATCGTGCGCCGCGCCCTCCAGCAGCAGATGGCCGGCCACGGCGCTGATCGCGCACAGCAGCAGCGCCACCGCCACGCTCTGCCACAACGCCATGCCCAACGGGAAGAAGCCGGCCACGATCACCAGGGTCATCACCGCCGCCGCATAGCGCAGTTCCTGCGGCGGGTAGCCGATGCTCGACAGCACCAGCCCGGTGCCGCCGACCAGCAGCAACAGCGCGGCGCGGCCGGGGCCGTGCGTGTCGGCGCGATGGATCGCCGCCGCCACCCACAGCAGCGCCAGCAGGGTCGCCACGCGCACCGCCACCGCATAGCCGAGCAGGCCGCCGCCGCGCCAGCCGAAATGCACCGCGTCCCAGCCCAGCAGCAGCAGCGCGATCAACACGCCCAGCGAGGCCGCCACGCGCTGCGCGAAGCCCAGCGTGGCGGCGGTGTAGTGGCGGTACGCCCGTTCCAGCGGAGGATCGAAACGCAGCGCGGCGAATCCCTTGCGCAATTGCGCCGCGTAGGCCTCGCCCGGCGGTGCGTCGTGTGGCTCCTGGTAACGCTCGTGCATGCAGTCCCCTGTCGACGGCAACGCGGCGCGAAGTGCGGATCAGGTCACATCAAATCGTGTCACCCGATTCGGTTTCGCGCGGACGCTGCGGTGCCCACGTCGAGACCATGAAAAAGCACCGGCGCGTGATTGTCCACTTTTGGGACGATCGGTTGCGTGACAGCAGCGCCCTGCCGCGCCGCCTTGGCACGGCAGGGCGAGCGTCAGCGCGGCGGCGGGAACGCCCACACGCTGTGTGGATCGCCGCCCTGCCCGCGGCGATACGCGGCGCGCGCCATCTGCCAGTAGGCCCAGGCCAGCGCCAGCGCGCAGGCGTCGATGGCCAGCAGCGTCCCGCTGCTCCACGGCGCCACCCAGCCGGCGGCGCCGCGCAACCCGGCCAGCGGCACCAGCACGGTCAGCACCGCACAGGCCAGCAGCAGTTCGTAGGCGCCGCGCGCGGTCGGCCGCAACAGCGCCCAGGCCACGCCGAGCGCGAACACGGCGTAGTACGCCCAGCGCTCCATCCCCGGCGGCAACAGGCGCGCGGCCACGAACAGCGCCGACACCCCGGCCACGCAGCCCAGGCAGACGCCGGTGGTCAGCCGCGCCATGACGTGGGTGCGCAACGGCTGCGCGACCTGGCGGCGCTTGCGCCGCGCTTCCACCCACAGCAGGTTGCCGCTGTAGAACAGGAACGCGCCGCCGAGCCCGAGCAGGAAGTACAGCCACTGCAGCGGCCAGCGCCCGTAGTCGCCGAAGTGCAGGGTCTGCAGGCCGCGCAGCGCGGCCACGCCCGGCGACATGGTCTGCGGCGACAGCACCCGCAACACCTTGCCGTCGGCCGCGCGCAGCGCCACGCCGCCGAGCGTGTTGAGCCGGCGCTGCTCCTGGTGGCCGTAGAGCTCCACCTGCGCATTGGCGTCGCCGGCATCGTGGAAGGACAGGCTCTCCGGCACGAAGCCGGGATTGGCCGCGCGCGCCCGTGCCACCAGCTCGGCCACCGGCAGCATCGGCGCAGGCACGTGCGCGGGCTGCACGTGCGGCGCCAGTTCGAAGTCCGGCTGCAGCACCTGCATCAGCTTGCCGTCGAACACCAGGTACTGGAACGGCGCCAGCAGCAGCACGCCCAGGGTCAGCACCGCGCCGGACCAGGCGAAGATCACGTGGAACGGCAGCGACAGCATGCCGATGGCGTTGTGCGCGTCCTGCCACAGGCGCTTGACGTTGCGGCCGCGGCGCAGCGCGAACAGGTCCTTGAGCAGCACCGGCGCGTACAGCACCACGCCGCTGACCAGGGCCACCCCGTACAGCAGGCAGACCACGCCGAACAGGTAGGTGCCGAAGGTGCGCGGCAGCCCGGCAGTGAAGTGCAGGTCGTACAGGAACGCGACGAAGCCGCTGCGCTGCGGCAGCTGCACCGGCTGCCCGTCGGCACCGGGCTGGAACTGCACCATGCCGCCGAAGGCCTGCTGCGCGGCCGGCCCGAACGCGAACAACTGCGGCTGCGTGCGGCCCTCGCCGGGCAGCATCAGCGTGTACGACTCGGCCAGCGCCGGATGCCGCGCCAGCACCGCATCGGCCAGCGCCTGCGCGGCCTGCTCCGGCGGCAACGCCGGGGCCTGCACCGCGGCCGGGCGTGGCCACTGCTCCAGGTCGTGGGTGAACACGTTGATCGCCCCAGCGTAGAAGGCGATGAACAAGGCCATGCCGGCGAGCAGGCCCATCCAGCTGTGCGCCGACAGGAACTGGCGCAGGGTCGCGGCCTTCATGCGCTCACCTGCACGAGGTGGGTGGCCTTGAGCAGGTAAAGCGCCACGTAGCACAGTGCGGTCGCAGCGCCCAGCCACAGCCACGCGCGCGCGCCGCTACGGAACACGAAGGCCAGCGACATCGCGCCGACCCACAGCGGGAACACCAGCAACAGCCAGGGCAACGTGTGCACCTGCAGGTCGCCCGGCCACAGCAGCACGCACAAGCCGATGACGCCCACCGCCAGCGGCAGGCCCAGCACGATCGCCGCCAGCCACCTAACCCACATCGCCAGCCCCTCGGTGCAATTGTCGCCACGCATCCAGGTACGGCAGGGCCACCGCCGCAAGCATCGTCGCGCTCAGCGCGGCGAAGACGCCGGCCCACACGCCCAGCGCCGAAATCGCCGCACCCAATGCGGCCACGCACAGCAGCGTGCCGGCCACGCGCAGCGCGCGCGCGTGTCGATGCCAGGCCGGACGCAGCCGCTGGTGCGCGGTGGCCAGGTAGAAGGCCAGCGCCGCCAGCGCGGCGGCAAGCAGATAGGCGGCGGTGGCAAAGGCGAGCATCACCAGCGCGCCTCGAAGCCGATGCCGACCACGCGCGGCGCGCCCAGGATCGCGACCGGATCGGTGGCCCAACGGTACTGCACGTAGTTCCGGTCGAGCAGGTTGTTGGCGAAGATCCACGCGCTCCAGTCCAGGTTCTCGTAGCCGAACTTGGCGTTGACCACGGTGCGCGAGGCCAGTTGCACGGCGCCGGCACCGATGTCGGTGTAGACGCGGTCGCGGAAGCTGGCGTTGAGGTTGGCCAGCCAGCCCTCGGCGAAGCGCCAGTTGGCGCCCAGCGCCGCGGTCCAGTGCGGCGCGTAGGCGAATTCACGGCCGGCGTAGTCGATGACCGAGGCGCCGGCGATGGTGGCGAAGCTGTCGTAGCGGGTGCGCGCATAGCCCAGCGAGCCGTACCAGTCGAAGGCCTCATTGGGGCGGTGGCTGGCCTCCAGCTCGGCCCCGTACAGATGCGCGCGGCCGGCGTTGACGGTGTTGAAGTCGAAGCTGTTGAGGCCGAAGTAGGCGGTGGTCTGCTTGTCCTTCCAGTCGATGTAGTAGGCATTGGCGTTGAGGGTCAGGCGCCGGTCCAGCCACTGCGAGCGCAGCGCGGCTTCGTAGTTCCAGGTGTATTCCGGGTCATAGGGGAAAGCCTGGCTGCGCGCCGAGTTGAAGCCGGAGCCGCCGGAGCGGTAGCCGCGCTGCACCACCAGGCTGGTCGACAGGTCCGGGTTCCAGTCGTAGCGCATGCCGAGCTTGGGCAGCAGCGCGTCGAAGTCGCGCGTGTTCCAGGCCACCTCGCCGTTGGCCGAGCGCACGATGCCGGCCACGCCCTGGTTGATCGCGACGATGGCCCGGTACAGCGCGGTGCCGCTGGCGGCGAAGGCGGCCGGATCGGGATAGCGGCCGGCGAAGGCCGCGGTGGTGTCGGAGGCCATGGCGTAGCGCTGGCGGTCGTAGCGCAGCCCACCGAGCAGCGAGAACCCGCTGCCCACCTGCCATTGGCCGTCGGCGAACAGCGCGCGGTTGCTGGAGCGGGTCGGGCTGGCGCTGACGTAGTCGACCGGAATCACCGGCAGCGCCTGCGCGTAGCGGGTGGCGATCGCGCTGGCGGTGGCGGCCGGGAAGCCGGCGCTGCGCAGCAGCCCGGCGATGGTGGTGGTCGGCGTGGCGACGTTGTTCAGCAGTTGCGCGTCGTTGTCTTCCACGTGCCGCGCCCAGTACGCGCCGAGCAGGCCCTGCACCGCGGTGCCGGCGTAGTGCAGGCGCAATTCCTGCGAGGCGGTGGTGTCGTCGAGCTGGCGCCGCGCATAGCCGGCGTTGTCCGGGCCATGGTCCATGTCCCACATGCTGGACGAGGTGACCTTGTTCCAGGCGCTGACCGAGGACAACGACCAGGCGTCGGAGAGCGCGTAGTCGGCCTGCAGGGTGACGATGTCGCTGTCGCTGCGGGTGCGGTCCGGGGTGTTGTTGGTGGTGTAGCGGTGACCGAAATAGTCGGGCAAATCGGTGCGCACGTAGCTGTACATGTACGGCCCGGTGCGGTGCGAGCGGGTGTAGCCCAGTTGCACCTTCAGCCCGGCGATCGCCGACGGCGTCCACAGCAGCTTGCCGCGGTAGATCGCCGAGACCTGCGCGTCGTCGGCGGCCTGACGGGTGAGGTTCCAGGTGTAGCCGTCGAAGCTGCGCTGCTCCACCGAGGCGCGGAACGCCAGTTCGTCGGCCACGATCGGGCCGCCGACCGCGCCGGCCACGCTGCGGTCGGAGGGATCGGAGGCCAGTACCCGCAGCTTGCCCTGCCAGTCCATGGTCGGCTCGGCGGTGCGCAGGACGATCGCGCCGGCCAGGGCGTTCTCGCCCTGCAGGGTGGACTGCGGGCCGCGCAGGATTTCCACCTGCTGCAGGTCCCACAGGCTCAGCGGCGCCCAGCTGATCGCCTTCCACGGCAGGGCGGCGCCGTCCAGGTAGATGGTAGCCAGCGGCGCATCGCTGCCGCCGTCGATGTTGCGGATGCCGCGGATGCTGAAGCCGGCATCGCCGTAGGTCTGGGCCATGTTGGCGGTGCGGTTGAACACCTCGTAGGCGTTCTGCAGGTTCTCCTGCTCGATGCGCGCTTCGGTAGTAACGGCGACCGAGCTGGTGGTGTCCTGCACGCTGCGGCCGCTTTTCTCGCCGGTGACGACGATCTGGTCGAGAGTGGTGGGATCAGGAGGCGGCGCGGCATCGGCGCTGGCAGCGCGCGTTGGCGGCGCCCAGCTCAGCAAGACGGATACCACGCATAAGGACAACACGGACCGCGCGACGCGCATACACCACTTCCCCCGAAAGACTCACGGTTGAAGGCATGGCGGCGGCTGTGCCTGGCTGCCGGACGCGGCAGCGCTGGGCGCGGACTTTAACAGAGCCGGGGCGGGGCTGCCATGAGATTTGGGATGGGTGGCAGGTTTGCTCGTTGGTCTTGGGAGCGTAGGAGCTGCTTCAGCCGCGACGGGTTTTGCCGGGAACGCCCGTCGCGGCTGAAGCCCCTCTTGCGGATGGGCATCGCGCCAACGTATGCGTCACGCGCAGACACGTGTTGTGGGAGGGACTTCAGTCCCGACGCCGTGACTGGCGGCGGCCGCGATGCAGGGGGCCATCGTCCCAGGGGCATCGCGAGGCTGGCGCGTCGCGCGTCGCGGCTGAAGCCACTCGCTACTACGGTTCTTCTCATCCAACAGTAAAGCTTGAAGCAACAGCAAAGGCTTTCGCCTGGCGGCGAGTTACTTTTCTTTGCTCGCGCAAAGAAAAGGTAACCAAAAGAAGCGCTTTACCACAGCCGAAGGCTGGTCAAGCGCGCCCTGCCTACGCGCCCTCCGCGCTGCGCGCTCCGGGTCCGCGGATGCACCGGGGATTCGCGGAAGGGGCATCCTGCCCCTGCCGCGAACGGCGCACGTCCCTGTGCGCCGCCCCTTCGGGGTTTTTCCCCGGTCCATCCGCCGCTTCGGAAGGGAACCCGGCAAGGCAAAAGCAAGAGCCAACGCCAAGCAACAGCACGACAACAGCACGACAACAGCACGACAACAGCACGACAACAGCAACAGCAAGGCTATCGCCATGGCTACAGTTACCGGCTATTTACTGCTGCGAAAACGTAAACGGGCGGGAGGACTGTCGCCCTCCCGCCCGCTGGTGCCGGCAGGTGCTGCCGGCGTGGTGCTACGACGTGCTGCGATCAGTGCCAGTGCAGGTTGAACGAGACGCCGACGATGCGCGGTTCGTTGTACACGGCCGCCATGTAGTTCTCGATCACGCCCTTGAGGTTCTTCTCGTTGGTGATGTTGCGGGCGAACGCGGCCACTTCCCATGCGCCGTAGTCGCCGGTGTAACCCAGCTTGAGGCCGCCCTCGAAGTTGCCGTTGGAGGTGAACTCGGTGGAGTCGTACAGCACGAAGCTGGTGTAGCCCAGCTTGTTCCAGTCGGTGGCGACGAAGAAGGCGCCGCCGTCGTTGACCGGGATGTCGTAGCGGGCGGCCAGGTTGACGTTGTACTTGGGGGCGTTCGGCAGCGGGTTGCCGTCGATCTGGGCGAAGGTATTGTTGCCGATGCGGATGGTCGGGTCCTTCACCGTGCACACCACCACGCCGTTCAGGCCGCACACCTGCGCGTACACCCGCTTGTCCTGGATCTCGCTGTGCAGCAGGCTCAGGCCAGCGGTCAGCGACAGGTTGGGGATCGGGCGCCAGTCCAGATCCGCTTCCATGCCGTAGGCCTTGGCCTTGTCGGCGTTGAACAGCACGCCGTTGCCGTTGGAGTCGTTGCCGTTGAGCTGGATGTCGTCGACCGTGTAGGTGAAGCCGGTGACGTTCAGGCGCAGGCGGTTGTCGAACAGGTTGCTCTTGATGCCGGCTTCCCACGACAGGATGGTTTCCGAGTCGGCGGTGGTGAAGTCGGAGTTGAACACCGCCGAACGGCCCTGGATGGTCGGGCCGCGGAAGCCGCGGGCGACCTTCGCGTACACGTTGACGTTCGGGTTGATCTCATACATCGCGCTCAGGTCCCAGCTCGGCTGGGTGTCGGCCAGGCGCACGTCGCGGCGGCCCTTGTAGGTGACCACGCCGGCCGCGGTGTCGGCGGTCTTGAGCAGCTTGGTCTCCTTGCTGTCGCGGGTCTGGCGCACGCCGGCGGTCAGGGTCAGCGCGTCGGTGACCTTGTAGGTCAGCTGGCCGAAGCCGGCCCAGGAGGTGTTGCTGTTGTGCAAGCGCACCCAGTTGTTGGGATTGCGCGCGGCGGTCTGCAGGAAATAGGCGCGCTGGTAGAAGTCGGTGGTGTCCTTGCCGTCGAAGTAGAACGCGCCGGCCTGCCACTGCAGCGGGGCGTCGCCTTCGCTGGCCAGGCGCAGTTCCTGGGTGTACTGGTCCAGGTCGCGCACCTGGCCCATCGACTGCCCGTAGCCGTTGGGCACGCCGTTGACCGGGAAGTTGGCCGCGGCGCCGCCGTCGGTGTCGCCGCGGCTGTAGCCGGAGGTGGTCTCGTAGGCGCTGATCGAGGTCAGCGAGACGCCACCGAAGTCGTAGATCGCCTTCAGCGAGGCGCCGTGGGTCTTGTACGCCTGCGGGTTGTCGTGGGCCTCGTCGTAGGCCACCTGGTCGCGCGGCACGTCGACCTTGTTCGAGCCCTTGTGCAGGGCGCCGCGCAGGAACAGCGTGGAGGTGCCGTCGTAGTCGCGGGTGTGGAACGAGCCCAGCAACGAGAAGTTTTCGCTCGGCTTCAGCAGCAGCTGCAGGCGCGCGTTGCGGTCGTCGTAGCCGCCCATCGCGTCCTTCTTCGGGGTGACCGTGCCGTCGGCGCTCGGGCCGGTGTAGGTGTTGTCCACCCAGTCGTCGCGGTGCTGGTACAGGGTGGACACGCGGAACGACAGCACGTCGTTGATCGGGCCGCCGATGCCGCCGTCGACCGAGACGGTGTTGTAGCTGCCGTAGCTGGCGGTGACGCGGCCGGTGTAGTCGTCGCTGGGCTTGATGCTGTCGAACTTGACGATGCCGGCGGTGGTGTTGCGGCCGAACAGCGAGCCCTGCGGGCCGCGCAGCACTTCCACCTGGTCCACGTCGTAGACCGGATTGGACTTCAGCACCACGTGCTCCAGCACCACGTCGTCCTGGATGATCGACACCGGCTGCGAGGCGCCGAGGTAGAAATCGATATTGCCCAGGCCGCGGATGTAGAAGCGCGGGAAGATGCGGCCGGTGGTGGTTTCGGCGTAAAAGCTGGGCACGCGGCCGGACAGCGCCAGCAGGGTGTCGTCGCCGCCGGCGGTGAAGTCGCGCATCGCCTCGCCCTGCACCACGCCCACCGACACCGGTACCTCCTGCAGGTTCTGCTCGCGGTGCTCGGCGGTGACGATGATGGTGTCCAGCGAGGTCGCCGCATCGCCAGTGCCGGCGACATTGGCCGGGCGGGTCTCGCTGCCGGCCAGCGACGGCGCGCTGTCCTGCGCGGCGGCGGCGGCGGCGACCGAGGCCAGCACCAGGACGGCGCAGGCCTGCGCCAGACGGGTACGGGCCGGCGCGGCGCGCGCGGTCAGCGGCCGCGGGGAGAGATGGGGATGCAGCATGTCGGATCCTTGTGAGCGCGCAAAATCGAGTCCGTTCGGCTTGCGCAGCAGCCCGCGACGGCATGCGCCATACGGTGGCGCAGCGCGGCACGATATGTCGTCTGTGTTGCACCGCCATTGCAGTGACGGCGCAGGGCGCGCGAGGCGACGGCGCGTGACCGGTCGTCGTCGCGCCAGGTGCGTGCCGTGGACATGCCTGGGTCTGCACACGCTGCCCGATCGCCCGAGCGGGTCTGCACTTCACCGCATGTTGCAGACCGCGAGGCCAAGGTCGAACGCGGTGCGGCGACCGAACTCATCCACCGCGCCTTCCCTCGTCTACGCCGGCGACGTCATTGCGTGCAGCGCTGCGCGGCAAAGTCGGCCAGGCGTCGGGTGAGCGTACCTTCCTGCCACACGATGTCGAGGATCACCCAGCGATCGTCCTGGCGACCGAGCACCAACGTATCCGTCCACTGCTGGTCATCGATGGCCAGACGGGCGCGCACCTGCGCGGTGTCGCCGGTGACTTGCGCGGTCGTCGAGACCAGCGCCGTCGGTTGGTCCGGCCACAGGAAGAAGGGGCTCTGGTCGAGCATGTGCGGCTTGACGTCTGCAGGCACAAGTTTGGCGCAGGCTGCCTCGTAGGCGCGCTGCGCCTCCAGCGCCGCGAACAGTTCCCGCCCCAGCAGATGCCGCACCTGCGCAACGTCGCCATCGGCATGCTTGGGCGCGATCGCCCAGGCATAGAACGTCTGGACCGTGCGCGCCGGCGACTCGCCCGCGATGGCGGCGAACGCGCTCAGCCACAGACTTATCGCACACAGAACGCGCATTCCCCTCATGGATCGTTGCCACCTCGGGCCGCCAGATGCGGCATGTCGATCCTCGACCAGTGGCTGCGCGGCGTCAATGCGAGCGCTGCCTCGTGCGCCAGCGGCCGGCGTGGCCTCAGCAACCAGATGCCTAGGTAACAGGAGACATCCGATTTCACCGGAACTCCAACCACGTAGAGCGGCTTCAGCCGCGACAGGCTTTCCCGGGAATGCCCGTTGCGGCTGAAACCGCTCCTACAAGGCCACGACGCATGCCGCTAAATCGCAGCGAAAGCGCGTCACCAGGGCATCCTTCAGTCGCTGTCCACCCCGAGTACGCTCAAGCGCAGCGGCGGTGCATCCGGCCCGATCGGCGCATACTCCAGTCTTCCGGTCACCCGCACCACCTGGCCGCTTCCTTCCTCGCGCAGATGCGCCGCCTGGTCCGCGGTGACCGCCAGCCGCAGCTGGCGCACCTGCTCGTGCCGCGGCTGGCGCCCATCCGCCGACGCCGCCACGCACAGCGGCTGCGGCAGGATCAGTACCTCTTCCTGGGTCGCTGCCGCACCGGCAGCGGCGTCCTGATGCGCATGCGTGTGCGGGACAGTAGGCGGGGCGGCGTCGGTGGGCGACGGCGCCAGAATACCGGACAGGGTGACCTGAGTCGGGCCATACGGCAGGCAATGCCTGGGCGCCGCCATCAGCTCGGGCGAGGTGCCGATCAGCAGCAACGGGAACAGCGACAGGGTACGGATCGGCATGGTGGCACGCGGATGGAGAGGGACCGCCGAGCATACCCAAGCGCGATGGCGCGTGTGCTGCAGTCCGCGCCATCGCGTCGCGCAGCCCTACCGGCGGTCAGGATTCGCGTTCCACCACCACGTCGGTGAACCGCGGTTCGGCCGCGATCAGCGCATGCAGCCGCGCAAAGCACGGATCGTCGTCGCGCATCGCATGGCGGCCGAGCAGCCGCTCCCAGAACGAGCGCTGCTTCTCGATCTGCAGCATCCAGGTGTGGTTGCCATCGACCTCTTCCTCGGCGTAGGCGCCGACCAGGTAGGTGCGCCCCTGGCATTCCGCTTCGGAGGCCCAGCCCCAGTCCTCCGGGTCCGGCTCGGACAGGACCATGGCCTCGCCCACACGCACGCGCAGCCAGTCCAGCAGCGAGCTGCCACGGATCGGATTGATGGGATTCTCCGGCTCGGCGCTCACCTCGAGCAGGCGGGAGCGGAAATGGATGACAGGATGCATGCGGCAGCTTGACTCTCGAACGATCGGGGGGCGGACGCGCGCATCGGCGCGGCTGCGTCATGGCGAGCAGGCGCGGATGGGCGGTCCAGGAAGGTAACGCATGCACGGCCGCCCAGGTGGACAACGGTGCGGCACGTCATGCAACCCGGTGGCGGCCGGCATCGCCGTCTGCGGCACATGGGCATCTCTCGCAGCGCCCTGCCACCGGGGACCGACACCGTGGTGCAGCGACCGGCCGGACCCATTGCAGCACGGGCGCATGACAACTCATCGCATCTGTCGTAGACAGGCACGCGCGCCCAGATACGCCCAGATGCCGATTGCGACGGCAAGCCAGACGCTGGCGACCTTGCTGCAGGCCGAGGCGAAGGCCAGGTACGGAAACGAGTCGCCGGGAGGACCACCTTGCAACGACGCTGTGCCCCCGCGTTGCCAGAACGTCAGCCACGCCTTGACACCGCACCACAGCGGCAGCACCCAACCGGCGGACAGCAGCGCGATCGCGAGGGCGAGCAGGCGCTGCTTCATCGCACACCGCCAAGCGCCGACATCGCCACGCGGCAAGCAGCTTGGTCGTGCGACGGATCCGCAAGCCGGTTGAGCCGCCACAGGGCGATCGACCGTCGCGGCAGCCCTCCCGCCGTCATGGCGACGCAGCGGCGGCACAGCCTCACGGTGTTTGCTCCGGCTCCGGCTCCGGCTCCAGATCCGGCTCGAACGGACGATCGGGCAGGCGCTGCCCGCACCACGGACAGAACTGCACACAGATCGCATCATTGAGGTACCAAGTCGGATCCTCGCCACGGAACAACTCGAAGCCGATCCGCACGATCCTGTCCGGCTTGGTCACCGCCGCGAACATGCTGCTGCAGCAGTAGCGTGCGATTCGCTCGCGCCACGCCACCCGCTCCGGGAACTGCGCGTCCATCCAGGCGGCGCTCCAGGCCTGGCATGCCGAGCACTGCGCCAGATGCGACAGCGCCGCGAGGGTTGGTGGGTCCGGGAAGTGCTCCTCTTCCACCTCGATCATGCACTCCAACGCCATCACCAGTTCGGGGCGCTCGTCGATCTGATCGCGCAAGGTCGACAGCGTGTAACGCGTGGTGAAGCAGGTGGCCGAGTGAGGCATGAGTAGGTGCAATCCGTTGCAGTCGACAGCAAGCGTAGCGCTGTGTGGCCGCTTCGGGGTTAAGTCCCCGCTGCCTGCCACAGCGCATAGCCCAACAGCCCAAAGCCCACCAGGGCAAACCCGCCCCAGAAGGCCGCCGCGTCGGCCGAGACCACGCGTGGGGCCAGGTACGCGCTGCGCTTGCCGGATTTGCTGCGCCGCTTGCTGCTCCACGGTTCGACACTGTAGTAGCCGAACGAGAACGTCGGCACCACGAGCATGCCGACGACATGGCACAGACCGTAGAGGACGATCTCGACCAGCGGGCGCAGGACGACCTCGGTCAACAGGCTCGCGGGCATGGTGTCACCTGATCCAGACAGAAGTGATGTGCGGCGTTGGCCTCGCCCCTGCGCCGAGGCTGCATGCGATGCTCGCCGAGCGGGCACTGGCCGTCAACGGCCGGCGCCCTCGATCACCGGCTGTCGCTCAGCAGCCGCTGCACCAGCTCGAATCCGAGCACCGACATCGACGGATAGCGCGCGTACTCGTCCACCGACAGCATCTGCACGAAGGTATCGCCTTCGTGCAGGGCGCCGGCGATGTGGAAGGTCAGCAACTCCCTGGTGTCGTTGGGCAACGGCGCGTGGCCGATGATCTGCCATTCGCCGCTCCTGAGTTTCTGGATGCCGGTGAACAGCAATCGGATGTCCTTGTCGCCATCGCGCACCGGCAGCGGCCGGGTCGGCGACGCGCCAAGCGTCGGTTCCGATGCCTGCTGTTCCAGCACACAGAAGCCGACCACCTTGCGATAGTCGCCCTGCGGCGCCCGCAGCACTTGGCAGAGCGCGTACGTTCCCGCATCCGACGGGATCGCGAAGACATCGCCCGCCCGGTACTTCACTGCCATTCCACCACCCTCTGAAATCTGGACCGCGGCAAGGGTATCCCTGCGGCGTACCTGATGGCAGCCACCATACAGACCAAGGTGTTCTTCGGCGTCGCTGCGGCTGGCCGGCGCGCATGGGTTACGGGAGGTCACGCCACGCACCACAGCGACGGTGTCCGGCGGGCAGCATGATGTCCTCACCTACTGATTCGCTCGCCACCGGTTCACCCGGCATGCACCACACTATTGCCCCACCTCTGGAGCGACTGTGATGCACAAGACCTGGCTGCTCGCCTTGTTGGCGGTTCCCGCACTGGCCTACGCGGCGCCGGACGAGGACACGGCGATGTGCCGCAACGGCGGCTTCCCCATGAGTACGGCCGTGTTCTCGCTCGCCAAGGTCGCAGTGCCGCGCCTGTACCTGCTCAACGACGACGACGGTTGCCCGGCCAAGGGCGAAGCCGCGTGCCGGCAGCGCGCCTATGTGGTCAAGGACGACACCGTGATCCTGGCGCAGCGCCAAGGCGGCTTCGTCTGCGCGTTCTACCCCAACAAGGTCGGCGGCAGCGCCGGTTGGGTGGCGGCGTCGAGCGTGCAGCCGCTGCCGGCGACGGCAGCCCCGAAGCCGCAGGCCTGGGTCGGCCAGTGGCACGACGGCGACAACGAATTGCAGCTGATCGCCAACGGCGACGGCACCATCACTGCAAACGGCGATGCCTACTGGCCCAGCGCCAACCCGACCCCAGATCAAGCGCCTGGTGGGCCGCACCTTGGCGCCGTGACTGCGCGCGGCTTTCCGGATGGCAATCGGCTGGAACTCACCCAGGACGACTGCAAGGTCCGCCTGCAGCTGGTCGGCGACCTGCTGGTGGCCTCGGACAACCTGGAGTGCGGCGGCGCCAACGTCAGCTTCAATGGCGTGTACCGGCGCAAGACGGCGAAGCACTGAGGCGCGGCCTCTGCGGTGCTGGCGTTGCGTTTGATCCAGGCGGCGATCCAATGCCGCCTGGGTTCTCGCTAGAAGATCGCCTCCCGCGGCTTCATTCCAGTTTGCGTCACAACCCCACGCTTTGCGCGACCAGGTCCGCAAAGACCCATACATCGCCCTTGTCGTACGTCTCGGGCGCTTCCGTTCCACCCAGTGTCGGATACGGTTGCGGGATATAGATCTGCCCAGGCTTCAAGGGGCCAAGACGCGCCGCGATCGCCCGCACGTGGTCGCCGCGCAACACGTACGCCTCGAAGCCCGGATCGCGCAGGATGGCCGCCTCGAACGCCGCGGTGGAGGCATGTGCGCCATACGACTTGCCGGCAGCCTTGAATGGATGCAGCACCGCGTAATCCTGTCTGGCCGGATCATGCAGAAAGAAGTGACCGAGACTCGAATAGCCGACCACCACGGTATACGCCGGAAACGCATCCGCCCACGGGCCGAGCACCTCGTGCGATTCCGGCGTGATCAGGTGATACAGCGGGACGTTCGTCGCTTCAGCGCGCTCTGCACTCTGACTCATTGGAGACCTTGCTGCGATGGCGCGCCAGGACACCAAGCCACGCGCATCCGCCTGCTGTCAGCGTGTTCACCTAGGCCTTGGCAGTGGTTCCGTAGCACTTGGCCGATCCATCCAGGAAGAACTGCACGTCGCGCGCCTGGCACCAGGCCTCCAACTCGGCCTTGAACACCGGCCACAGGTCGCGCGCCCATGCAGGTGCACTCTGCGCCCAGGCATGCTCGGTGGGCACGTAAACCGTGGGCACACCCATCGGGAAATCCAGCACGAACTCGCCGCCCGGGCCAGTGCAGACGAGTTCTTCCTTCCAGCGGGGTTGGAATTGGAATGTGGTCATGCGTCCGTTAGCGGCAGATTGATGCGATCTCGCACGAACAAGGCACTGCGCCTATCTTCCGCCATGCTCAAGCAGCAGTTGCAGGATGGCCGGAGAAGCCATGCCGCGTGCAATTCCCGTTGGGGTCACCGACTCTCCTTCCGGAAGATTAGGATCTGCCCCATATTTCAGTAGCAAGCGAACGAGGTCGGCGTTGCCATTCCTCACTGCCAGTGCGAGTGGGGAGCTGAACTCGCCTGGAAGGCGAACGCACTCCGTGATCTGCGCATAGCCACGGCCGTTTGGGTCTGCGCCTCCTTCAAGCAAAATTTCTACCCCTGTCCAATCCTCGAACGCCACGGCCCTATTGAGGAAGTGATACTCGTACGCGGCCTTGCAGCGATCTTTGGCGAAGAGGTCTTTGGCAACGACGGCGGGTGGCAACACGCTGAGCGCCAACACGGCGAGTAGAGAGACCCTTTTCATGTTGCAAGTTGCCTCTTTTGAGTCGGTCCGTGCGAATTGTCGTTGGTTTGAATGAATTCCAGTCTATAGGACGGAACCACATGACTCCAATCAATACTCTTCACTACGGCTTCTCCAAACAACCGCCCAGTGCATACAGGCCGCCAACAGGTTCCTGGTTCAGTAGAGGCCCCAGTCCCAGCCTTCAGCTCAGCGGCACAGCGCTGGTTGACGACCAGGGGGGGGTGCGGATAGCTCACCACGCCCCGCAACTTAATTTGCCCTTGTACGTCTTGCCACGCACCGTCAAGGTCATGTCCGGCCTTACTCCCCTTAGCCTGAAGCTCGGTGGAAGCGAGTGATCGCCTGGATTGGCGTAGGTCAGGTCGATCCTGCTAGCGCTCTGATCCAACGCAACGACTTTGTAGGAACCTTGCGGAAGACTGCGTGGCCCATTCTTTTCTTGAATGAGGATCCCACCAATCTTGTCGTAGCCGAGAAATTCCAGATCCGGCACTGGCGTGCCGGGTGGCGCATAGAACGCACACATCGTGCTACTGGCCACGGCCGAGGAAGTGGACAGGAACAGGGCAGTGGCGAGGATGAATCGCATACGGAGGTCCTGAAGGCTCGTGGTCGACAAGCAAGAAGCGCCTGGGTATGGGACGGATATGGCATGTTCTTGAGCCAAGCGTGACCACATGATGCCCGCCTTGCGCACCATCGAGATCACACTTATCACAAGGCCAATCCAATACGTCATGGGATCAGCCGCGATCATCGCCATGTGACCGTGGATTGTCGGATCGCTAGTCGACCGAAGGAATGATATGACCGGATGCCACCTTGGCAACCGCGCGATCAAGCGCGACGCGCACATGAAACGCCAGGCACCGTGCCTCTTTGCAGAATGCGATGATGCGCTCAAATAGCGGGGAGAGCGTTCCCTCACCACTACGCCGGTAAGCGTTGTAGACGTGATGCTGGATCTCATTCAGCCACTTCAGCGCCTCCAGCTTGCTCGATTGGTCGAGCTGAGCGTCGCTCCAGATGGTGCGTCCCGCAATGGTGAGCTCGTACCACAAATGGAGACAAAAGTCCTGTTGCTCTCTTTCGGAATAGAACCTGATCTTGCTGCGGTCCATGGCAATTCACCTTCGCTGATGGCCCGGTGGCAGTTCGAGGTCGCCGTCATGCATTCAGTTGATCCTTCAAAGCATCCAGCGACATCACCCGCTGTCTCAGCGCATCGAGCCGCATGGACGCGTGTTCCTCGTACATGATTTCCGACCCATCTTCGAGCGACTCGTAGATCGGCAGGAGTTGCGTGACACCTTCGAAGACCCACTGGACAGGCACCCCGTCGGGACAGCTCTTGTAGGGCTCGGTTGTCGTCTCGGCCACGGCAACAACCTTCCTGTAGGCCTCGTCAAAATCGGGCGCGCTGACGATGATCGTGTTCTCCCATACGAGGAATTCCTCTAGCGGATCGTCGTTACCGAGAACATCGAGTTCGACGAAGCGAACTACGTAGCTACCGACATACCAGCCGACGGGAGAAAGGCCTTTTGGGCGGGTGGTCATGAGCGGATATCCATGCTTGAGTGCGCCGCCTTGTTAGCCAGCATTGGCCCAGTGTCGGGGCGTACTCCAGCTACAAGGACCATGTCCATGTCTGCTCAAGCGCCGAGCACATCGGATGAGACTTGCTTGAAGAAGTCGCTGAAGACCTCTCCGTTCATCAGCGTTTCCCGCTTCTCGACGTAACTGAAGACAGGAACAGAAATCTTGGCAGGGTTCGCGTCCAGCCGACCCATCGAGAAGAAAGTCCCGTAGCTGTCGCGGACCATGCACCAACGCAGGGTAGTGCGTTGCTGCAACAACTTGCCAAAGGCGAAACCAAGCCCCTCGACCAACATCGTGTGTTCGGGGCGGTCGCTCGCTTCATCCAGCAACCAGGACGTGCGAACCGCATCGAGATACTCCGCGTCCAAGAGGTGGCCTTGCGAAAGATCCACGTGTGGCGTGTAGCGCAGGTTGAGCATCCGCAGCGAGGGCGCACACTCTGCCTCGAGTGCAACGACTTCGTGATCGGACAGGAAATGGTCTATTTCGAAGGTGTACTTACTCATGGGTTTCCAACCGGTGTCCGATCACCTGGGCAAAGCGTGCCGCGATCCTTGCCGAGTGGAGGACCACAGCCAATCCGTCCTTGACTCGCCGCCGCCATCCTGAAAGTCGCTTCCGGATCGGCAACGATGCCAGCCTGGCCAGGAGCCGTGCGATACACATGCGCCGGTCGGCAGGAGAACTGAGGTCGGAGAACTGGGGTCAGAGTGCATCTTCAAGACAAGTGCACTCTGACTCTTTTTCCTAGACCGGTGATCAGAGTTCTAAAGTATCACCGGAGTCGTTGTGCCAGCAGACGAAAGTTGGTGGCTTTCCCGTGTCCCGGAAGGAGGCGAAGGCTCGCTCAATCGTTGCGAGCGGCAGCGCCCATGAAGCTGGATATAAATCGACTTGGCCATTGGAGAGCCTGTATTCGATCATTTCGTCAAGCGGTCCGGAATAGGAAGGGTTGCGAGAACTGAAACCTGGATCTTCAGACGAAGGCAAGAACATAAGCCAGCCGATGTCGCCGTTGATGAGAGCGCAAAGAGACGACCCATTTGGAGCCGATTCCCAGACCTCCCGACAGTTAGCGCAACTCAACATATAAGGACTAACACCTGATTTAAACCGAACCGCGAGGCAGCTTCCGTTTGAATAACTAGTTAAGCCGCAGTGCACGAACTTTTCGGCTCAAAAGTATGCCGGCAACAAGCATTGCGCTCCCCAAAAGGATAAAAATGTATGACAGATATTCCGGCCAGGGTAGCTCGGCAGGGACCGCCCGAAGGTATTGATGGGAGGTCTCTCCATCACTTGGCAACATCAAGGAGATCGGAAGCTGATGCAGTACTAATGGCGTGCCGAATAGCCCGGTCAGCGAGAACAGCACGCCGAGCACTGTTACTAGGTTTGCGAAAATCTTCTTCATGTGACCTAACGCTTAAATTATCTCAATCAGCGAAGCCGGTTCGGCCTGAATGGAACTGTCAGCTGCCGTTTCCGGCACTGACGTAGTTGTAACAGCCGACTGCAACAAGCGCGACCGTCAGCGCAATGAGACCGACACCCTCGATATCTAAGTTCGACCGAAGAGGCTTGCGACGCCAAGACGGGACGAGCAGGCACGGCGACACTACCAGCAACCCGGCACCGAGGCTAGCCAAGCCGAGCCCCAGGTTGAACTGCCATGATTCCCAAAGCTGGCTAAGCATCTGATGTGGCGCCTAGCACCTGAACTAGGCGGACACACGCAGCGGCTTCGGCGTCGGCTTGAGTGGACTGTTAGGCGCCACTGTTAGGCTCCGGCGACGATGATGCATCAAGGTATTCCTGCGGCGCAGACTCAAGCTGAGGATTGGCAAGCCAGTGAGCTTCTCCGTGGATGCGAAGCATGGCCCAATGCCATGCCTCGTCATGAGAGATGAGCCCGTGTAGATCATTTGGCTCCTCGTATGGATAGCGTGCAACTGCCGCGTTGTCAGCGTCCGCCGGTGATTATGGCCCGTAAGAGCGAAGAACCCGCGCGAACAAGTGGCGTTCGTGCTTCAGGCACTCCACGTATTCTTTCTCTGTCCAAGTTTGGGTTGCCATAAAATTCGCATGTTAAAACTGGGGATCAGGGTGAACTATAAAGGTATAGCACACAAGAAAATGTGCACTCTGACCCCTAATTTCCGTAGTGATATCACGAGGCCGCCCTGATGGAGATGCCAGACTTTTGCGAGCCATCTCCTTGCACGGAGCTTGGGCATCCCGCTGCAACGGCATATGCAATCACGAAGCAGGGTGTATACCAGGCACCAAATACCGCTTGGAATGGATTGCCTCCCTGTGAAAAAGCGATCCCGACGGCGGCGACGGATGTGAGGAGCGCCACAACGAGAGTCGGGTACTTCAGACGCAGCCTGTCTCTCATGAAAGCGAACGTTGTGGCGTACGCAATGAGGTGGACGGGAAGCACTGTCATGACAAAGACGCCCATCCACGTCGCAAGCCCTGTAGAGAGGCTGACGCCGGGCGCCAAGGCTGCGTTTGCGATAAGGCCGCCCCAAACAGAGAGAGGAGCCGCGACCAACCCCATCCAATGAGGAGCTGTTCCTAGCTTCGAATACCGTTTTTCTTCCATGCCCCTAGCCTGACGGACCGCGAGGATGCGGGATGGCGTGATCCTCGCCGAGGTATTGATCCGCAGTCAATGGCTGGGCGGCTCTTGCTCGGGTTCGCACCATAACTATCAGGCGTGCAAGGAGAACCGGATATCAGAGTGGACTTTCTAGGAAAACTGCACTCTGACCCCTATTTCCTTCATCTGGTCGCGTAGCCTTCTCCGCGTGGCACCGCTAATAGCACTGCCACGCAAGCGCCCACTCGTCTTCTTTTCCTGGTGCTGTTCCGCGGCCGAAGTAGCCAACGCCGCCGTCGCCCCACATCCAGCGCCCCTTGTCCGTGGAGTCGATCTGGAAGACGAACTCCGGCGACGCGGGATGGCGCTTGAAAGGTGCCCAGAAGATCTCGGCCTGGATCAGCGTCGGCCATCCTCCCAGCTTGAAGCCATCCAGGTTCCGGAAGAGATCGTGGTAGTGCGCTTCGATGTCTGCTGGCAGATCCATCGGCGCATCCTCCCAGCACGGGTAGTCGTCATGAAAGACATGCGGCCGCATCGGAAATGCGCTGATCGGCGAATCGGTGTGCCGTGGCGTCAGCGGGACCAGTCCATCGAGCCGCTTGTAGGCTCGCAGACACCACCCTTCCCCGTTGGGCGTATCGACCGGGAGCGTATCGGGACCGATGAACACCGTAATCAGTGCGATATCCGCGAGGCGGGCCGGCCGCAGCGGCAGTTCGCTGACGTTGATCTGACAGAGCGCATGCATCGGCCGTCCCGCCGTCTCCGGCCATGTCTCGCCCGGCGCGCAGACGTTCACGCGGCCGAACCAACTCGCCAGGGGATCGTCGGGCGGCCGGAATCCACCGATCTCCAGGATGACACCCGGGCGGGCGAGTTGGGTTTTGAGATCGTCGAGCTTCATCGTCACGTGTGCCTCTTCTGCATCCAATCCAGGTCGGAACATGTCGCGATGGTCATAGCCAAGTGGCGCCAGCGCGGAAGGCGCTTGGATTGGCGCCGGCCGCTCGACGCATCAAGCGCCGCAGTGCAGTCGCATCGAGGTACCCCACCTCTTGCGCCACCTGGTCCACGGGCATCCGGCTGTTCTCGATCAGCAGCCGTGCCCGGTTCAGGCGAACGGCCTGAATCAACGACAGCGGGCTCTGGCCGGTTGCGGAGCGCACATGCCGCGCCAGCGTGCGTTGCGACATGGAAAACGCATCCGCCAACCCGCTGACGCTGGGCGGATGGGGCAGCGCCATTTCGATGAACTCGGTCAGGCGTCCGATCAGTTCGTTTCCGCCCGACAGCATGGATGGCACCATGAATCGCGATTGTGCTTGTCGGGCATCGACCAGGAGCACCTTGCCCACTGCGTCTGCCAAGGCGGCCGAAAAGCGCACCCGGATCAGGTGCAGCATGAGGTCCATCTGTCCGAACGCCGCACCCGCGGTCACCACTGGGCCGTCGCGGATCACCATGTGATCGGCGTCCACCTTGCAATCGGGCTGGAGTCTGCGCAGCTCGGATGCCAGCCACCACGATGTCGTGGCGCGGCGCCCTCGTAGTAGGCCTGCGGCCTGCAGAAGAAAGACAGCAGAACACGAAGCGGCCACCGTGCCGCCAACGGCAACATGCCGCGCCAAGCGCACAGCAGCCTTTTGGGCAGACGGACTGCACAAGCGGGATGCCACATCGCAAGGGCCGTCCACGCCGAGCCCCGGCACGATCCAGGTGGACGTGTCGGCAGGCGCACGCGCAGGCAGTCGCACGGTGCCAATGTTCATCCCGCCTGAGAGCGCCACCGTCCCGCCATCGGGTGACACGACGCGCCACCTCGGAGGTGGCAGCTTGCAGCGCGGCGCCAATGCCGCTGCAGCCTCGAGCATGTTCTGCGTGAGTGCAACGCTGGCCGCATAAGCGCCGGGCATGACGAGAATGGTGAAGTCCTGCATGGCTGATTTCGCTGGAAAGATGTCTAAATGGACGCTCGTAGTTTAGCGACCGTCAGGGTGCAATGGCGGTGTCCAAACAGTTGCAAGGAACCACCATGCCCAACATCCTCGTCCGCATTCCCAAAGACTCCTACCCCGGCGAAGCACGCGCAGCGCTCGTGCGCAGCATCACCGATGCGGCCGCACTGGCCGAGCAGATTCCAGCAGAACCGCGCAAGCGCATGCTGTGCTGGGTGCTTATCGAGGAAATCGAGGCTGGGGCGTGGACCTGTGGCGGTGCCGACGTCACGGCGCAGATGCTGCCCTGCGTAGCCCTGGTCTATCTGCCCGCCGGCGTTCTGGACGACGCAGCACGAGCACTGTACGTACAGACGCTGCACCAGGCGTTTCATCGATCGCTGCCGGCACACGACAGCCGCCGGCTTGCCACCTCGGTGATCCTGCATGAGGTCGCCGATGGCACCTGGGGCGTCAATGGGGCGATCTGGAAGCTGCCGCAGTTCGCGGAAGCGGCAGGGTTTGCTCATTTGCAAGAGCTGAGGAAAACCGCGAATCAGCCCGTTGACGAAACGCAACTCTGACCCGATGGCGATTTGTGTCGATCTGCAAGTTACTCCGGATTGAGTGACTTCTCATCCACGGTGGCGGAACTACATGGCTTTAATCGACAGTCAGCACAACGGGTTCTTCCGTAGTCGCCGAATGCTCGCAGGCCGCCAACAGGTGCTTGGCGCAGTACAGGCACCTGCCCCCGACCTTCGCACCACTTGAGTGCGATGTGGCCCGCGTCGATCTCGTCCTCGTGCCGCATCTCCTCTAGGTGGTCGTCGTGACCGATATCGGCGACTCCGAACCGCTTCGCTGGTTTTTTTAAGCCTGACTTATTCACGCTGAGCGTGTCGCGCCCGAGGCTGACGCGCTCGCAGGCAGCCGCGAGGCAACCCCTGCTGCGCAGTCCGGCACAACATGGCGCCAAGCGTCCAGCGCGCTGCCATGCAAGGGGGCGCCGCCCACGCTGGCCAGCACTTCAGGCGGCCATACGGGCTTGCTCTTGATGTGGAAACTGGCCCAGCGGATCAGGCCGTAGAGCAGGGTCAGCGGAAAGAGCGGGATGGCGATGACCTGCCAGAGGATGGCGCCCAGATCGGGATGCCTCCAATGCTCCGCACTGCCCGGGCCGATGAAGGGCTGGCCGAGGAAGATGCAGCGCGCCAAGCGCATCTCGAACAAGGCCTCATTGGGCCCGTCGCCTTCGACGAACAGCGGCCCTTCGTGCTCCATGAAGCGGCGGATGTGCTCCCAGGTATCGAGCAGGGGCTGCACCGCGATGGCGCTGCTGGTCAGGCCCAGGCCGAACTGGCCGACCACGCGGGTATCGCCGGGCGCAGCCAGCACGATCATCTGCAGAGCGGCGTTGTCCTGCGCCACGGTGCCGGTGAAAGTCTTGAAGCGGACGACCTGGGCGCGCACGCAGGCCCAGTCGTAGCTGAGGATCTCGTGCTGGCCGCCCCCGCCCCAGAACGGCCACCAGCCGAAGAGACGCGTGTTGTCCTTGAAGACATGGACCTTGCCGGCGTTGCGGTCGAACAGGGTGGGTGCGTAGCGGTAGCCGATGAGGTCGAAGCGGAGCATGAACGTAGTAGCCAACAGCATGATTCCACCGAACACAGCCGAGAACGCATCGAAACTTGTGAAGAGCGTTGGAATCAGTAAAGCGAGCAAAGGGCTCATGATGGCGATTGCTCCGAAAGCAAGATAGCCGACGAGCACAGTCATCATGCTTCCGTACGCTAGCCCATGCGGAAACGCTTCGATGACCGCGCCGCCGCTGTTGGGCGATTGGCTGGCAGGTACGCTGTGTGGCGGCAGGAGCACCGCCCCCGCGCCGATGCCCCTGAACACCTCGTTGTCGTGCAGCTTGAAGAATTCGTCGCAGGCCGCCTGGCCGAGCCAGTCGAGATCGGCCATGCCCAGTGGCCGGCCAGATGCCGATGGCTTGGGTCCGGAGACAGGGTGCTTGTCGTTCTTGGTTCGGGCCATGGCCAGGGTTTATTCACGATGAGCGTGTCGAGCCCGCGGCTGACGCACTCGAAGGCAGCGGCGCCGCGGTCTATGCTACGCGGTCCGGCACCATATGACGCCAAACAGAACTGGGGTCAGAGCTAACTTTAAATTGCCATGCATACAATAAAATCGCACTCTGACCCCTGTTTAGCACTAAGCCGGGCCGATTGAATGAATAGTTGAACGGTGGTGCCAGGAGGTGATGAAGCATCGACTGCGCTTCCCCAGCACTGCCGCATGGGCGCGAGCATGCCATAGATCTCTGTCTTGGATCTTGCTGGCGTCGCTGGTCTCTGGGTGTCACAAAGATCGGTCGTCAAGGCCCAAGCCTCCGGGCTTGGTGTGCGCACTGCTACACGCCGCCGCCCAGAAACGGCAGCACGATGAAACAGGTAATCAGGAGACTACCGACGACGACGGTCGACAAGTAAGGCGCCGAGCGAGTTGAGCGATCCGTGGCCACGGAGTACCACGCTGCCGGAACAGAGATCAGAAGCGCCAGGAACGAGCCAACCCCAAGCACGGCGAACGCAACAGGCACCACAGGGACATCGCGCAGGAGGAGGGACGCCACCGTTGAAATGACCAGACTTGCTTCAAGAACCAGCAGAGCAAGTATGGAAATCTTCGCCGGCTGCATAGACATGTTCTCGGGGCCTGGCACCTGAATTGAACCGCACCGCGCGGCGGCTTCGGGTTGCATCATGGTTAGGCGTTGGTGCCAAGGAGGTCGTGAAGCATGGACCGCACTCTCCAGTACTGCCACCAAGAGCCGAGCATGCCACAGTTCGCGATCATGAGGACTTGCCCAAGGTGGTCGCTGCACCGCGCGTGCATCATTAGACTGATGCCTGAAGTAAGCCAACCCGCGATACGCATTCGTCTCGCATGGATTGTTGTACCCAGCATGTTTACTACAGAAATGGGGTCAGAGCTTAATTTAAATAGCCTTGCATACAAGAAAATGCACTCTGACCCCTGTTTTCTCAAAAAATGGGGCCAGAGAGTACTTCATAGAGAGAACTTTCTAGAGTGCCCGTCAGGGAAACTGTACTCTGACCCCACTTACCACTGACCCCACTTACCAACTTTTTCTCTCACAAGAAAAGTGCACTCCGCCCCCTTTCTCGCTGTCAATCCGTGGTCCAGCCTAGCTGACGGACATAGCTTTGAAGCTTAACTAAGATGTACTGAGCCACCTCGGACCGCCGACTGGATGCAAGGAAGTCGCCCTTGCGCCAAGTAAATTCAACGCATTGAACATGGTCATCAAAGAAGAAGGCATTGTCAGGAATGAGGCCGCAGAATGGAAGTGCTTTTTCGGACGTGGCGCGTACAAATGGGACGCCGTTGTCTTTCAGTAGGGCCTCAATTGCGGCCCGCATAATCCAGTTTAGATTCTTATCTTTGCCAAGATTGAATCCCTGCTCTGCCAACAACTGAAAGGCCGCTGCGGCCTCGTCTCCCGGAGTTCCTCGAGCCTCAAATCTCATGAGTTCAGCCCCGCATAACAGCTTTCCCAGATCGGACCGATTTAGGTCTCTCACTCCGCGCGCGGGGCCGTATCTGCGATACCCAATCGTATCGAACAGAGGCATTTCGTCGGCGAAGTTCCTTATGGCAGACGCCGCGGATGTGGGTGTCACACAGACCGCGTGCGCATCCAACTGGACTATTGCTCGCGTGAGAAGGCCCCTGCGGCCAGACCACCATTTCCCAATTTGACTTTGGGATGTCACGGAGACTAATGCGTGAGAGTCAAGCATCCCATAGCGAGCGGCGGAAGTGATGTGACTCAGAACTCCGGGGTCGGCACTTTCGCTGCAAAACGCAATTACGATCGATACCGGTAACTCCATATCTGCTCTGAGCCTTTCAAGCTGCCTGTTGAAATCGTGCGACAAGCGTCTGAGAAATGCACCGAGCGTTGGAAACTCTTGCGGGTTGTAGTCCGCAGGATCAACACCGAGTTGCTCAAGATTACCGATATGGTTAGACAAGCTCAGCGTGTGCTTAGCGATATCTTGCCAGGAGTCTGGGTTTGGCCCCCTGCACTCGATAGGTAGTGGGACAGAAGTTTCGCCGGCGATTTCGGTATATCGCTTAGAAAGCACTTTGGCAATTTCATCGCTCGTCTCGGGCCAGAAGACCATCGCCGGTATGCCGGCGGCATTGGTTCTCAGAAATCTTTTAAGTGTAGCCAGCTCACTATCGGTAGGAGGAGCGTTTTCCCTATGATCAATGTTAATGGGTACAATGCGTCGCTCGTTTGCAGGAAGAGATTCGACATGATCCTTTACCGCTTTGACTAGGCTCTCAAAATCGAGCGAGCTTTCGTACTGCAACGAAGGCGCAAAGAGGCTTGGTAGCCACTGGCCCGAGTTCATAACAAAGGTGGTTTTGCCAACACCAGTACGCCCGGCGACAGGAACTAGAACCCCTTCGTTTCTACTAAAGACTTCATTGGCAAGCGAGCGTAAGCTGTCTATGTTTTCTGTCGCGGGCGAAGTGAGAATATTCGCAACATCTGCACCAAGATGCTCCACAAGGCGTTCGTATCTGTCTGGAAGAACTAATTGTTTCAGAATATGAGCCGACATTGAATTCCCCTTACTGATGGCTAACGCCTGAATTAAGTTGGTCCGCTAAGCGGATTTGGCTTGAATGAGTTGTTAGACCTGCTCCTGCAGATACCATCGATTTCTATAAACTAGCGACGCGGCACACGCCCCACCAGCGCCTGCGCAGGTAAGGACATCCGCCTATATCAGATTTCGATGTGAGTCCTTGATCACGTAGAAAACGTGGAATCTAGAACTAGGGTCAGAACGAACTTTCAAGGGCGTAACGGACGACAAGTGCACTCTGCCCCCTGTTTTCGCTGACTTATAAGTGAACCTGCCACGTTGCTCGCTGACCCCGTTACTCACTCTGCCACACCAGCGCGTGTACAGGCTCTACTAGGCGCCATGCATCTTCGAACCTTTAGGTTAGGCACTGCTTTATTGTACCATTTTCACAAATTTTGATCCAACTGTGCACTGCGCTCCGGCCGCGATGCTGGCGACATAAATTAAAATAATCTACTATTTTTTATAAGCGAAAGCGAACGGCTCGGCTTGCTACTTTTTTAAAATCTCTACTATTTTGCGAAATTCAATCTCGCAGCCAGGGTGTTTCCCCCTTATTATTTGATACGCCATGAAGTCAGATGTTGTCTCAACTATTCTCGCGGTAGACGTTTTGTTCTTCGGGCGCCCTTTTTCGTCCAGCTTATAATATGAGTATGAGACATTGTATTTTGCCATCCAAGCTCTCCCTAACAACAAAAATTTGTGACACCGAAGTCTCTACCGAGGTCTAAGCACCATCGTTACGACAATGCAATTTAGAAAGGTGCAAAACTCAATTGAGTCTTCGCTGCAACTGCGCTTGAGGAGGTGCCGACGAGCAGAATGGCTGTAACTAATCGTTTCATAAAATATCTCCCGGTCGGTAATGGTTCATGCCCAACACGTGCGTCGATGCGCGTACACCGGTATCCGCGGATGCGGCGGCCGAGCCATGCGCGCCGACTATCGCCGCGACGATCGAAGCCTTGGTGAACATCGATTCCCCCTGAGAAAAAGTTGAGTTCCGGCTTCGCTGAGACTTACTGAGGTATACACTACAAGCACGCGCGGCCGTCGGTAAGGTGCGCTGGGAGTCTCTTCTCCTAGATAGACGAGCCCGTTGTAGCACGACGCAATTCGGGGTGTGGAGACAAATGTAGATTCTGTCCCGGAGTCGCGCGACGGCACCTCGCGTTGTCGGAGGAGGCGCCGCCGACTTATGACTGCTAGATCAGGGTAGCTGCAGCACGTTATTGCGCTGCGTCACCTCGTCCACTTCATCGTCGGTAACGATCCTTATCCGCGCACCTTTGCCGTCACCACCAACCGGCGCTGCCAACCGCACCGTCGCCGTCCTCGGCTCCAAATCCCGCGGCGCCTCCAACGCAGGAAACCCCGCCCGCGCCAATTCCCTGCCACGTGCATCTTCCAACACCACAAACCCCGCCGGCGCATCCACATGCCCCAGGCTATGCACGGTGACTTCGATAGCGTCCGCGGTCACCCGCACATCCCCACGCCCGATCCCCAGATCCGGCCGTAGCTCGACCGGCACCGCGGCCGGTGCGACCAGCTCGAACTCCATCACCACCGTCTGCCCTGCCGGGAATTCCACATCCACCGCCCCGCTCTTCTCGAACGCGAATTCCCGCGTAGCGGCCTTGCCATCGATCTTCCCATCGCCATCGCGATCCACGCCCGCACGCATGCGCCACTGCCCGGCCGCGACATTCCACCCGGTCATCTGCGCCCGCTGCGTCTTGCCGCTGGTGTTGTAGCCGATGACGGTGAAGCGATCCTGCCGCGGCTTGGGCAGCAGCAGCGCCACCTGCACGGCGCCTTCGGGATCGGCGAAGCGCCAGCTGACGGTGTGGCCGGGGTAGGTCTGGTTGCGCTTGAGGGCGACGCCGCCGAGGCGGGCGCGCTGCAGGTTCACGGTGGGCGATTCGACGCGGTCGCTCCACCAGTGGCCTTCGGTGTTCATGTAGAACGTCTGCAGTTTGTCGCGGGTCTCGGCGCGGTACAGGGTTTCCAGCCAGCGCGGGTCGCCGCTCTGTTCCCAGGCGACGTGGTGGGCGAAATCCGGGGCGTCGTCGGGGTCGGCGTCGGCCGCTGCCTTGGCCAGGCTGGCGCCCCAGCTGTCGCGCTTGCCGAGCACGTCGAGGAAGTTCTCGTTGAGCAGGGACAGGCCGCCGGGGCCGGCCTTGGCGACGCGGTAGTCGATGGGCTGGAGGTAGCGTGCATCGCCGGTCCAGCGGTAGGCGGCCCAGAAGGTGTGCAGGGTGTCGGGGCCGCCGCTGCCGTCGAACAGGCTGCCGCCGCGGGTCTTGCCGGTGGCCCAGTTGATCTCGTTGGGCAGCGCCCATTGGCCCTTGGCGTCGGTGTAGGCGTGGGCGAGGTAGCCGTCGGCCAGGCCGGTGACGATGCGGCGGCTGTTGGGGTCGGCGTTGTAGCCGCCCAGCAGCAGCGCCGGGTGCAGGATCGGGAACGAGTAGGGTTTTTGCCACTGCCAGTTCGGTTCGCGGTAGACCTTGCGCCCGCCGAACCAGTTGCTGGCGAACAGCAGGTGGCCCTGCGGGTTGACCTGGATGATGTTGTCGAACGCCTTCACCGTGCGCATCAGCCGCTCCACCGTCAGCGGGTCGCCCCAGTTGAGGTAGAGCATCTCGCTGTTGATGTTGATGCCGTCCTCGTAGGAATGCAGTTCGTCGGTCTCGATGGTGGAGAGGCCGTCGGTGAACATGCCGTTGCGGTAGTTGGCGTCGGACAGGGCGGTGAGCGAGGCGTTGAGCTTGTCGGGATCCACGCCCATCAGGGCGACGCCGGGCCATTGCTGGGTGAGGTCGGAATCGTCGGAGATGCCGCCGCCGAAATCGCCGTAGTCGACCTGGCGTTCGTCGATCCACCAGTTGATGTAGCGGCGCGTGGCCTTGAGGTCTTCCAGCTGCCAGAACGCCCAGCCGGGCACGCCCTTGGGCGGCTGCGGCAACTGCACCGGCAGCGGGCCCTGGTTGCCGTAGCTGATGTCGGCCCAGTACTGGCGGCCCAGCGCGTTGTCCGGATCCACCCGCAGCAGGTCGTGGATGTCCGCATCCAGGCGCGCGTACAGACGCTGGCGCTTGGAGGTGGTGTGTTCCTCGACCAGGAAGCCCCAGTTGTCCTTGACCTGGTTGAAGCGGTCGGCGATGTGCTCGACCTTGGCCTGCTCGCGCGGCTTGAACAGCAGGCGGATCTGCGCGCCGTCCAGCGCGCGCGCGTCGAAGCCGGGCGCGGCCGAGGCGATGCTGAGCATCAGGCTGTCGTCGGTCAGGATGCGGTCGCGCAGGTCCAGCCACAGCGTGCGCGCCTGTCCGGGTGCGACCGACACCGACACGTCGAGCATGTCGCGGCCCGGCCAGATCGGATCCTTGACGCGGAGGTTGAGCGGGATCAGGCCGTTGTGCGTGGCCGGCAGCTGCAGCGCCGGCAGGTCGATGGCGATGCCGTCCAGGCCATCGTGCATGTTCTCCCAGCCGTAGGACCAACTGCGCATCAGCGGCTGCGCGGCCGGTGCGTCGCCGAGGTTGGAGGGAATGAGCACGTGGACGATGGGCAGCGGCGGCACCGCGGTCTTTTCGTCGGCACGCTTGCGCGACGGCGCCTTGGTCGGCAGGGCGACCACGGTGCTGCGCTCGTCCGGCGGGTAGCGCCCGGCGATGTAGGCGCGCAGCGCGGCGAGGTTGGCGTAGTCCGGGGCGATGTCGCTGCGCACGGTGTAGCGCAGCGTGGCGCTGGGGTTGGCCGGCTCGGCACCGGCGCCGACGTCGTAGGCCCAGATCTCCTGGATCGGGGTTTCCTGGGCGACGTTGGTGAAACGCAGGTGGCCGCCGCGGCGGCGTTCGAACTGATCGACGCTGCGCACGGTGCCCTGGGCGCGCGAGAACAGCGGCGCAGGCGTGGCGCCAGCGGCGGCATAGGTGGCCTGGCCGTAGGCGGCGCCGCGCAGTTCGATGCGGTTGAACGGTTCGTCGGGCAGGGCCAGGTCCAGCGCCTTGCCGCCTTCGACGTAGACGTTCCAGTCGGGCAACTGGAAGTAGTCGTTGCGGCCGGGCAGGCGCGAGCGGTTATAGACGCCGGGCCAGGTGGTCTCGGCGATGCCGTCGGTCGCCTTCCACATCCACTCCTTGAGATCCTTGGCGTCGGCGAACTCGACCTTGCGGATGCGCGTGGACGGGGCATCCAGCGCCGGCGGTGCGCGGCCGTGGTCCCAGCCGAAGCGGTGCAGCCAGGCGTTGCGCGCGGCACTGTCGGGCACGGTCTCGGCGCTGCGCGGTTCCTGCTGCCGGGCCAGCGCGGCGACGCCCGCGGCGTCGAGCATGCGGTCGTAGACGCGGATTTCGTCGAAGTCGCTGCCGCGCAGGAAGTTATAGCGGCTCTGCACCTGGTGCGGCGCCAGCACGCGTGCGGCCAGCCCGAGCTGGTCGAGCGCGGCGTCGAAGTCGAGCGAGCCGCCATCGGCGCAGGCCTGCGTGCAATCCACGCGCGCGGCTTCCTTGCCGTCCACGTACAGGCGCACGCCGCGGGTTTCGTCCCAGGCGAAGGCCAGGTGGGTCCAGGCGCTGGGTGCGGGGAACTTGTCCAGCTTGAAGGAGACGCGGGTGCGGGCCAGGTTGGCGTCGGTCACGAAGGCATCGAAGCCGTGGCCGTTCCAGTCGATGCGCAGCCAGGCCATGTCCCAGCTGGTGTGGTCGGCGTAGCCGACGCGGAAGATCACGAACGGCGCTTCGCCCACCGGGTAGCGCGAGCGCCAGAAGAACGACAGCGTGCCGCGCTGGGTGTAGAGGTTGCCGGGGGCGTTCCAGGACAGCACGCCGTCGTCGGCCCATTCGATGGCCTGGCCGGAGACGCCGGTCGGCACCAGGGCGATCTTGTCGCGGAAGTTGGGTTGGGGGTCGCCATGGGCGACGTCGGCGTCCAGGCCTTTGTCGGCGGAGACGCGGAACAGCAGTTCGGGAGTGGCGGCTGCGGCGATCGCTGGCAACGCGAGGGCACAGAGCAGGGCGAGGCGGTGTGAGATGCGACCTGGGCTCTGCGATTTGGAGGCGTCTGCAGTAGAGCCTTGCTTTGCCGAAGTGGGTAGGAACCGCGCGTCGCGGCTGAAGCCGCTTCCACATGTGCGTTGCTGCACTGTGGGAGCGGCTTCAGCCGCGACGCGCGATGCCGGCACATCCTGTGGCAATCGCGGAGAGCCGATGGACGCAAGCAGGTGCACCGCCTTCGCCTTCAGGCGACGCCACACCCCAGGACCGATCGCCGACACACCACCGCCGGCGCCCATCGCGCTGCCGCACATTGCCTGTTTCATCTCGCTCCTTTGCGATCGGCGCGCACCCTGGCGGCGCGCGTCGATCTCCCTCCCCGACCCGCGAGTATGCGGGCAGCGGGGCGTTGCCGATGCCGCAGCGCGGCACCGGCGAACGCAGTCTTCAGAACTTGTAACGCACCCCGATCGCGTACTGGCGGCCGGTCTCGCTGTAGGTCAGCGGAAGCTGCGCGCCGGTGGCGCTGGTCTGCACCCACTCGTAGTACGGCACGTTGGTCAGGTTCGACCCTTCCAGGCTGATGTCGATCTTCTCGTCGATCTTGTAGGTCAGCTTGGCGTCCACGACATTGGTGCCGCGCATGCCGTGCATGTCGAAGCCGGTTTCCGTGGCCGGCACCTGGGTCAGGTAGCCGTCGCGGTGGGTCAGCGACACGCGGCCGCTGAAGCGCTCGCCTTCGTAGAACAGCGTGGCGTTGTACGAGTTCTTCGACAGGCCGGTGAGGTCGGTGTTGAACGACAGCGCGCCGGTGCCGGTGACGTACTGGATCTTGGACTGCACGTAGGTGTAGTTCAGCTGGGTACCGAAGTTGGCCCACTTGCCCGGCAGGAAGCTGAAGGGCTGGATGTAGTTGAACTCGGCGCCCTTCAGCTTGCCGCCCGGAGTGTTGAGCGGCACGCTGAAGACGAAGTCGTCGCTGGCCGCCGCGCCGGTGCCGTCGAGCAGGCTGACCGGCAGGCCGCTGCTGGAGTACGGGGCGATGGTGCGCGCGGTCTGCACGAAGCTGTCGATGTCCTTGTAGAACAGCGCCAGGCCGAGCATCGCGCCTTCCTGCAGGTACCACTCGAAGCCGAGGTCGGCGGTCTTGGCGCGGATCGGATCCAGGTTCGGATTGCCGCCGCTGACCGTGCGCGCGCCGCCGGCGACGGCGACCGTCACGCCCGGGGTCAGGCTGCCCAGGCCCGGCCGCGTCATCACCTTGGCGGCGCCGAAGCGGATCAGGAAGTCCGGGGTGATCTCGGCGACCAGGTTCAGCGACGGCAGGGTGTCGTGGTAGTCGCGCTCGACCGTGGTGTTGATCAGGTTCGAGCCGACCAGGGCGTAGCCGGTGGAAGACTGGTTGGTCTTCACGTAGCGCACGCCGATGTTGCCGGAGAACGGGATCGCGCCGATGTCGAAGGCGAAGTCGCCCATCAACCAGGCGCCGCGGTCCTTCTCTTCCACGCTGCGGGTGTTGACCGCGCGCTCGGTCAGCGTCCAGGTGCCGGTGCCGCTGTAGATGCCCAGCGCATCGGCGATGCCGTTGAGGTCGGGCACCGCCCAGTTCGACGGCGTGCCCTTGATGCCCTTGAGCCCGGCCAGCGTCACCAGGTCGACCGGCACGATGCGGTTGCCGGTGGCGAAGGTCGGCACGCTGGTCTCGGACGCGCGACGGAACTCCTTGGTGTCGAAGCCGTAGTTCTTGGCCAGCACGCCGCCCTTGAGGGTGAAGTTGGTGCCCAGGTTCCACTCGAAGTTCAGCGAGCCGGTGTCGAAGCTGTTGTTGGCCGACTGCGGACGCATGCGCACTTCGGCCAGGGTCCAGCCGTTGGCGGCGGTCGGATCGATGCCGTAGTTGAACACCGGCGAGGTGTAGCTGTTGCGGTAGTCGTAGCTGTAACCGGCGACGTTGTTCTTGTCCATGATCACCGTGGTCTGGATCGGGTTCCGGTGCTTGGAACTGGAGCTGCCGATCTCGCCGGTGATCTTGAAGGTGTCGCTGAAGCGGTGCTCGCCGTTCAAGGTGAGCTGCTTGAAGACCGTGTTCCACTCGTCGTGGCGGTTCTCCGAGCGGATGTCGGTGTTGTCGAAGCGGCCATACAGCAGCGCACCGGAGGCCGGGTCGACGTAGCCGTCGCGCACGATCATGTCCGGCTTGCCGTTCTGCGAGCGGCCGCGGCTGAAGCTGATCGCCTCGATGTAGTGCTCGTCGCGCTTGGCATCGATCTTCGAGTACAGGCCGTCCAGCGAGAACTCGGTGCTGTCGTTGGGCTTCCACTGCAGCGAGCCGGTCACGCCCAGGCGGTTCTGCTCGTGCTCCATCTGCGTGTAGCGCGGGATGCGCGGGCTGAACACGTTGGCGCTGTTGGCGGCGGCGAACGGCGAGGTGGGGCTGTAGCCGTTGTTGCTCGGGCCGTTGGCCCAGCGCGTGGTGCCGCTGCCTTCCTCGAGCACCTGGCGCTCGGAGTAGGCCACCGACATCAGCGCGCCGAAGGTGCCGTCGGCCCAGGTGTTGGCGACCAGCGCGGCGATGCGCGGATCGGCCTTCTGCGACATGCCGTTGTAGGTGGCCTGGCCGTTGGCGGCGAAGGTGAAGCCGTCGTAGTCGAACGGCCGCGCGGTGCGCAGGTCGACCGTGGCGCCCAGCGAGCCTTCCTCCACGTCGGCCGAGGCGGTCTTGCGCACCACCATCTGGGTGAACAGGTCCGAGGCGAACACGTTGAAGTCGAAGCCGCGGCCGCGGTTGGTGCCGCCGCTCTGGTCGCTGGCGCCGACCGTGGTCAGCGCTTCCATGCCGTTGATGCGCACGCGGGTGAAGTCGGGGCCGAGGCCGCGCACGGAGATGTTGCGGCCTTCGCCGGCGTCGCGGGTGATGACCACGCCGGGGATGCGCTGCAGCGATTCGGCCAGGTTGGTGTCCGGGAACTTGCCCACATCCTCGGCGACGATGGCGTCGACCATGCCCTTTTCGGCGCGCTTGATGTCCAGCGCCTTCTCCACGCTGGCGCGGTAACCGGTGACGACGACGGTGTCGAGCTCGGTGGTGGCATCGGCCGAGGCCGCGGCGGGCGGCGCGGCCGCCGGCGCTTCCTGTGCCTGCAGGGCACCGGCCTGCAGGGCCAGGCCGATCGACAGCGCGAGCAAGGTAACCGGTGTCTTCCGGCGTTCGGTACGTGATTGCATGTCCTCCCCTCCCAAGGGTTACATGACGGCGTGGAACTGCGGGCGTTGTCGCGAATGACACCGCTGGTCAAAACCAACGTTAACAGTTGCGAAACATCCCGGCATCTTGCAGCGCAACAGAGTGCCCGGCGACCCGAGGGTCTTTTCAGTCAATGAGATAGCGCAGGATCGCGACGTCGGCCAGTGCCGAAGCGCCTGCTGCCGCACAAAAATGACACCGCTAGTCACTTTTTCTGGTCGGCGTTTGCATTTCGCGGCATGCTTGGCGTCCCTTCGGCTGCCGGACCCGCTTGCCATGACCGTTTCCCGCATCGTCTGCTTCGGCGAACTGTTGCTGCGCCTGGGCGCGCCCGGCCACGAACGGCTGCTGCAGACGCCGCGGCTGGAGGTGCAGGTGGGCGGTGCCGAGGCCAACGTGGGCGTGGCGCTGGCGCATTTCGGCCACGCCGTCTCGGTGGTCAGCGTGCTGCCGGACAATCCGCTGGGCCAGGCCGCGGCCGGCGAACTGCGCCGGCATGGCGTGGACACCAGCGGGGTGCGCTTCGTGCCCGGGCGCATGGGCCTGTACTTCCTCAGCACCGGCGCCGGGCACCGCCCCAGCGAGGTCACCTACGATCGCGCCGGCTCGGCCTTCGCGCTGGATGCGGGCGACCGGCACGACTGGCCTGCGCTGCTGCGGGGCGCGCAGTGGCTGCACCTGTCCGGAGTGACCCCGGCGCTGGGCGAACGCGGCGCGGCCGCGGCGCTGGCGGCCGCGCAGGCGGCACGCGCGGCCGGGGTGCGGGTGTCGTTCGACGGCAACTACCGCCCCAAGCTATGGGAGGCCTGGAACGGCGATGCGCCGGGCATCCTGCGCCAGCTGCTGGCGCAGGCGGACGTGCTGTTCGCCGACTACCGCGACCTGGAGGTGGTGCTGGGCCACCGCTACCCGCAGGACAGCGTGCAGGCGCGGGTGGAAGCGGGCGCGCGCGACGCCTTCGCCGCATTCCCGCAGCTGCAGGCGATGGCCTGCACCCAGCGCGTGGCGCACAGCGTGGACCGGCACAGCCTGGGCGCGATGCTGCTGCGCCGCGACGGCAGCGTCGCGCAGGCGCCGGCCGAGGAGCTGAGCGGCATCGTCGACCGCATCGGCGGCGGCGACGCCTTCGCCGCCGGCGTGCTGCACGGGCTGAGCCGTGGCTGGGACGACACCGCCACGATCCGCTTCGGCCTGGCCGCCGGCTGCCTCAAGCACACGCTGCCGGGCGACGTGCTGGCGCTGAGCGAGGCCGAGGTGCGGGCGTGCGTGGGGGCGACGCGGTTCGATGTGAGGCGGTGAGGCCGGGAATGGGGAATGGGGAATGGGGAGTGGGGAGTGGGGAGTGGGGAATCGTAGAGGCGCTGGCGCTGCGGGGTTTGCGTGCGGATCGGCGTTGCGCTGTGGCGGGGTTTTTAGTCCTGGGGTGTGCGGGCAGTTCCGGCACCGCGGCTTCGGTTTTCGCGGCTGAAGCCCCTCCTACAGCAGATGCTGCGGGGATGGATGAGGTCTTTGTGGGAGGGACTTCAGTCCCGACGCGGTGAAGCGCCGGGAATGGGGATTGGGGAATCGTAAAAGCGCTGGCGCTGCGGGGTTTGCGTGCGGATCGGCGTTGCGGTGTGGCGGGGTTTTAGTCGTGGGGGTGTGCTGGCAATTCCAGCACCGCGGCTTCGGTTTTCGCGGCTGAAGCCCCTCCTACAGCAGATGCCGCGGGGATGGATGAGGTCTTTGTGGGAGGGACTTCAGTCCCGACGCGATTCGGTCGACGTGCCGCCACCGCTGCCTCGCCGTCACCGCAAAAAAACGGCCGACATCGCTGCCGGCCGCATCTTCTGTCCGGGGCCCGGGATCAACACGACGCCCGAATCCCCACTCCCGAATCCCGAATCCTCGCTCCTCAGAGCTCCACGCAATCGAACTTGACGTCGGGGTCGACCTCGGCGTCGTAGTCCACGTCCTTGCGCTCGAAGCCGAACAGCTTGAGGAACTCGTGCTTGTAGCCGGCGTAGTCGGTGAGCTGGAACAGGTTCTCGGTGGTCACCTGCGGCCACAGCGCCTTGCAGGCGTCCTGCACGTCGTCGCGCAGTTCCCAGTCGTCCAGGCGCAGGCGGTTCTCGTCGTCGGTGGCGGCCGGCTGGCCGTCTTCGCGGTACAGGCGTTCGCGGAACAGACGGTCGGCCTGTTCGATGGTGCCTTCGTGCAGGCCCTTTTCCTTCATGATCTTGTAGACCATGGAGATGTACAACGGCATCACCGGGATCGCCGCGCTGGCCTGGGTCACCACCGATTTCAGCACCGCCACGTTGGCCGCGCCACCGTGAGCCTGCAGGCGCGCGTGCAGGCGCTGCGCGGTCTGGTCGAGGTCGACCTTGGCCTTGCCCAGCGCGCCGTGCCAGTAGATCGGCCAGGTGATCTCGGTGCCGATGTAGCTGAAGGCGACAGTGCGCGCGCCCGGGGCGAGCACGCCGGCGGCGTCCAGCGCATCGATCCACAGTTCCCAGTCCTGGCCGCCCATCACGGTGACGGTGTCCTCGATCTCCTGCTCGGTGGCCGGCTCGATCGAGGCCTCGATGATCGCGTCCTTGTTGGTGTCGATGGCGGTGGCGGTGTAGGTCTGGCCGATCGGCTTGAGCGCCGAGCGCTTCACTTCGCCGGTGCCCGGCAGCTTGCGCACCGGCGAGGCCAGCGAATACACCACCAGGTCGACCTGGCCGCCCATGTCCTGCTTGATCAGTTCGATGACCTTGGCGCGCGCCTCGTCGGAGAACGCGTCGCCGTTGATCGACTTGCTGTACAGGCCGGCGGCCTTGGCCTGCTTGTCGAAGGCGGCGGCGTTGTACCAGCCGGCGGTGCCGGCCTTCTTCTCGCTGCCGGGCTTTTCGAAGAACACGCCGAGGGTGGCGGCGCCGAAGCCGAACGCGGCGGTGATGCGCGAGGCCAGGCCGTAGCCGCTGGACGCGCCGATCACCAGCACGTTCTTTGGCCCGTCGTGGCGCACGCCGCGCGCGCGCGTGGCGGCGATCTGCTCGAGCACGTTGCGCTCGCAGCCGAGCGGATGCGTGGTGGTGCAGATGAAACCGCGGACTTTCGGATGGATGATCAACGTGAATTCCTCGTCGGCACAATGCCCGCGGCATCTTAATGTCTGCGGCGGGTGTGCAGAAGTCCCGGTGGCAGCACACGGCGGGGTATGGAGCGTACTGCGGGCGTGCGCGCGCGTTCGGATGGGTCGCGTCGCGACTGAGGTCGCTCCCACAGGGGAGGCGTCGCGGCGGCGGATGTCGTGCTGGCTGGAGGGAAACAGCTGATCGGCGAGCCGCAATCGCGCCATCGGTTGTCGCGGCTGAAGCCGCTCCTGCGGCAGGCCGCGGCACGGCACGGTGGCACCGTTGTGGGAGGGACTTCAGTCCCGCCGCGCTGCCGGTGGACGTCGCAGCGCCACCGCTGGTGCACGCATCAGATGATGCGCAAGGTGATCGCCTTGAGCACGGCACGGGTGCGGTCGCGGGTGCCGAGCTTGTCGAGGATGGTGGAAACGTAGTTCTTCACCGTGCCTTCGGCCAGGAACAGGCTGCGCGCGATCTCCTTGTTGGAGTAGCCGCCGGCGAGCAGGCGCAGGATCGCCACTTCGCGTTCGTTGAAGGTGTCGCGCGGGGCGTCCTCGTCGCGGTAGCGGTAGCGCGCACGCACCGGGTCGGTGCTGACCGGCTGCAGCAGGGTCTCGCCGGCAGCCACGCGCGCGATCGCCTCGCGCAGGTCCTCGGGCGCGGCGTCCTTGAGCAGGAAGCCCTGCGCGCCGGCGGCGGTGGCGCGCAGCAGCAGATCGGATTCGTCGAAGGTGGTGAGCAGCAGCACCGGCATGCGGTCGCCGCGCGCGCGCAACTGCTGCAGCGCCTGGATGCCGTCCATGCCGGGCATGCGGATGTCGCTGAGCACCACGTCCACCGGCGTGGCCGCCACCACGTCGAGCAAGGCCTGGCCGTCGTCGGCCTCGCAGGCGACGACGATGCCCTGGGTCTGCAACAGCGCGCGCAGGCCCGCGCGCACCAGCACCTGGTCGTCGGCCAGGGCGATCCGCAGCGCGCTCACAGCGGCAGCCTCGCGCTCAGCTGCATGCCGCCGAGCGGCGTGCGGCCCAGTTCCAGGCGCCCGTGCAGCGCGGCCAGACGCTCGCGCATGCCGGCGATGCCGTTGCCCTCGCGGATGCGCTCGGCGCGGTGGCCATCGTCCTCGATGTCCAGGCACAGCTGCTGCCGATCCTGGCCCAGGCGCACCCGCACGTGTGCCGCGTCGGCGTGCCGGGCGGCGTTGGTCAGCGCTTCCTGCACCAGCCGCAGCAGGGTCTCGGCCAGGTGCGGATCGGTGATGCGCAGCGCCGGATCGATCTGCAACTGCAGTTGCGGCCGCGGGAACGGCGCGGCCAGGGCACACAGCGCGGTCTCCAGGTCCACCCCGCGGTCGTCGCGCAGCGACTGCACCACCGCGCGGATGTCGGCCAGCAGCTCGCCGGACAGTCGCTCCACCGTCGCCACCTCCGTGCGTTGCGCCAGCGCCGGATCGGCCAGCAGCAGGCGCAACTGGATGCGCAGGGCGGTGAGCTTGTGTCCGGCCACGTCGTGCAGTTCGCGCGCCAGGCGCAGGCGCTCGGCATCGCGGGTGCTGTCGGCGAGCAGCGCACGGGTGGCCAGCAGGTCGGCGTTGACACGCGCCAGCGCCTCGCGCGCCAGCTCGGCGGTGCGCGCGTAGTGCGCGCTGAGGCCGGCGAAAGCATGGAAGCCGGCGTAGATCAGCGTGGTCAGCAACGGATGCCTGATGCCGGCGGCGGACAGCGCCAGGAAGGTGCCCAGGTTGGCCAGCAGCGCCAGCGCCAGCACTGGGCGCGGCGGCCATTGCAGCGCCACCTGCGCGACCACCACCACCAGCAACACCGGCGCGGTGCCGACGTGCGGCTCCAGCCAGACCAGGGCCATCGCCGCGGCTGCCTCGACCCACAGCGCGACATCGCGCCAGCGCCCGGGCAGATAGTGCGCGCCGAGCAGCGGCAGCAGGAACAGCGCCGCCGCGATCCAGCGCCAGGCCACCAGCGCATGCGGCGCGAACTGGAACGACCACAGCACGGTGGCCACGGTCAGCAACCCAGCCAGGCGCTTGGGTTCGATCAGGTCGCGCAGGAATCGAGTCATGCGACGGATGCTGACCGCGGGCCGATGCCACGGCAATGGGGCGGGCGCAGAAAGTGACTTCCGGCAGGCGGACGGCATGACCAGCGGCCACTGCCGCGCCACCCCGATGGCGCCACACTGCGTCCATGCCCTGCCGGGTGCCGGACGATCGGCACGCAGGACGGGCCCGGTTCATCCACCCTGCCACGCAATGCGTGGTGCACGCCGCCATGAGGAACACCGTCATGCTCCTGACCCTGCGCCATCCGGATCTGCTGTTCATGCTGCTCGGCCTGGGCTGGGGCGCGTACGAGATGCTGCTCAGCCGCCGCCGTCGCGCCGCCGATGGCGGTGCGCGCGACCAGGGTACGCTGCGCCTGCTGTGGCGCGTGCTGTACGGCGCGGTGGCGCTGGGCGTGCTGCTGTCGCTGCTCGGCGTGTGGCGCTATGCGCCGCACCTGCGCGAGCCGCTGCGCTGGACGGCCTGTGCGCTGCTGGCCGGGGGGCTGGCACTGCGCGTGTGGTCGATCCGAGTGCTGGCGCGCTGGTTCACCGTCGACGTGACCATCCAGGAAGGCCACCGCCTGGTCCGCCACGGGCCGTACCGCTATCTGCGGCATCCCTCGTACACCGGCGCGTTGCTGGCGTTCTACGGGCTGGCGCTGGGCATGGGCAACGTGCTGTCGCTGCTGGCGATCGTGCTGCCGGTGACCTGGGCGTTCCTGCGCCGCATCCGGGTCGAGGAGGCGATGCTGACCCAGGCCTTCCCCGAGGAGTATCCCGACTACGCCGCGCACAGCTGGCGGCTGCTGCCGTGGGTGTGGTGAGGCCGCCGCGATGGCGCTGCGCGACCTGATCCTGGCCAGCCTGCACCACCTGGCGATGCTGCTGCTGATCGCCGCGCTGGTGGCGGAATGGACCCTGCTGCATGCGCCGCTGGACCACCGCCAACTGGCGCGGCTGGTCCGCGCCGATGCCGGCTACGGGCTGGCCGCGCTGCTGATCCTGGTGGTCGGCGGCCTGCGCGTGCGCTACGGGCTCAAGGGCGCGGACTACTACCTGCACAACCCCTGGTTCTGGGCCAAGCTCGGCGCCTTCGCGACGATCGGCCTGCTCTCGCTGGTGCCGACGCTGCGCCTGCTGCGCTGGCGCCGGCAGGCGCGGCTGCAGCCGACGTGGGCGCCGGACACGGCACAGGTGCGCACGCTGCAGCGGTTGATCGGGGTGGAACTGGGCCTGTTGGCGGTGCTGGTGGTACTGGCTGCGGCGATGGCACGTTACGGTATATCCTGATTGGTATTACCAATTTTGGTGGCGCGCATCGCTGCAACCATTGACGTGGTGCGATACCAGGCGCCTAATGGCCACACCATTCGCGCTCCGCCAGTTTATTGGTATGACCACTAGTCTTAAAACTGCCGCCACCGCTGCAGCCGGCCAGTCCCCTGCCCGCCTCAGCGACCGGGTCGCCGCGCAGTTGCGCACGCTGATCGCGCAACGCGGCCTGGCGGTCGACGCGCGCCTGCCCGCCGAGCGGACCCTGGCCGCGGAACTGGGCGTCTCGCGCCCGGTGCTGCGCGAGGCCATCGCGCAACTCGCCAGCCAGGGGCTGCTGCGGGCCCGGGTAGGTGGCGGCACCTACGTGCAACGGCCACCGACCCCGGAAGACCAGGTGGTGGCGCCGCTGCAGCCGTTCCTGCCGTTGCTGCATGCCGACCCGGAGTACCGCTTCGACGTGCTGGAAGCGCGCCATGCGCTGGAAGGCGCCACCGCCTGGCATGCGGCGCTGCGCGCCACCGACGACGACCGCGCGCGCATCGAGGCGGCCTACGAGGCGCTGCTGCAGACCCATGCGCAGGCCGATGCGGCGGCGCAGGCGCACGCCGACGCCGATTTCCACCTGGCGATCGCCGAGGCCACCCACAACCGGGTGCTGCTGCAGGTGATGCGCGGGCTGTTCGACCTGCTGCAGGCCAACATCTCGCAGAGCCGGCAACAGCTGTTCGAGTCGCCGCGCATCTTCTCCGCCCTGCTCGCCCAGCACCGCGCCCTGCGCGACGCGATCCTGGCCGGCGAACCCGAACGCGCCCGCGCCGCCGCGCACGCCCACCTGGAATTCGTGCACAGCGCGCTGCGCACCCTCGACGAGGACGATGCGCGCCGCGCCCGTGCCTCGCGCCTCCCTTCCTCTCCCTGACCGCCCTGCCCCCATGATCATTTCCGCCTCCACCGACTACCGTGCCGCCGCGCAGCGCCAGCTGCCGCCGTTCCTGTTCCACTACATCGACGGCGGCGCCTATGCCGAGCACACCCTGCGCCGCAACGTGTCCGACCTGAGCGACATCGCCCTGCGCCAGCGCGTGCTGCGCGACATGTCGGCGCTGGACCTGCACACCGAGCTGTTCGGCGAACGCCTGGCCTTGCCGGTGGCGCTGGGGCCGGTGGGCCTGACCGGCATGTACGCGCGCCGCGGCGAGGTACAGGCAGCCAGGGCGGCGGCGGCCAAGGGCGTGCCGTTCACCCTGTCCACGGTGTCGGTGTGTCCGATCGAGGAAGTGGCGCCGGCGATCGACCGGCCGATGTGGTTCCAGCTGTACGTGCTCAAGGACCGCGGCTTCATGCGCAACGCGCTGGAGCGGGCCAAGGCCGCGGGCGTGACCACCCTGGTGTTCACCGTGGACATGCCGGTGCCGGGCGCGCGCTACCGCGACGCGCATTCGGGCATGAGCGGCCCCAACGCGCCGCTGCGGCGCATGCTGCAGGCCGTCACCCATCCGCGCTGGGCCTGGGACGTGGGCCTGCGCGGGCGCCCGCACGACCTGGGCAACATCTCCACCTACCGCGGCCATCCCACCGGGCTGGCCGACTACATCGGCTGGCTCGGCGCCAACTTCGATCCGTCGATCTCGTGGAAGGACCTGGAGTGGATCCGCGAGTTCTGGACCGGGCCGATGGTGATCAAGGGCATCCTCGATCCGGACGATGCGCGCGATGCGGTGCGGTTCGGCGCCGACGGCATCGTCGTTTCCAACCATGGCGGGCGCCAGCTCGACGGCGTGCTGTCCAGCGCGCGGGCGTTGCCGGCGATCGCCGACGCGGTGAAGGGCGAGCTGAAGATCCTGGCCGACTCCGGCGTGCGCAACGGCCTGGACGTGGTGCGCATGCTGGCGCTGGGCGCCGACACCGTGCTGCTCGGCCGCGCCTTCGTCTACGCGCTGGCCGCCGCCGGCCAGGCCGGCGTGGAGCATCTGCTGACCCTGATCGAGAAGGAGATGCAGGTGGCGATGACCCTGACCGGCGCCAAATCGATCGCGGCGATTTCGCGCGAGTCGCTGGCGCAGGTGACGCGCGAGGGGATGGTCTCGGCGTAAAGCGGTCGCGGCAGCCCTGGCACCGCCGCGACCGACCTGCCCTAGCCGGCCTTGCGTCGTGCCGGGGCCTTGCGCGCAGCCGGCTTGGCCTTCTTGGCCGCCGCCGGTTTGGCGCGCGTCGCCTTCTTGGCCTTGCCGGCCGCGCTCTTGGCCGGCTTGCCGCTCTTCTTCGCCGCGGTCTTGCGCACCGGCACGCGCTCGTCCTGCCTGGCCGGCGTGCGCTTCTTGGCGTCCAGGCTCTTCTGCAGCAGCGACATGAAGTCGACCACGTTGGTGGTGGCGTCCTCGCGCTGCGGCGCCTCGGCATCCTCGTCGACCTGGGTGGTGCCCTCCTGCGCCTTGATCCGTTTCTGGATCACCGCGTGCAGCCGCTCGCGGAATTCGTCGTGGTAGGCGTCGGGGTCCCAGCGCCCGGACATCGAGTCGATCAGCTGCGACGCCATCTCGGTTTCCTTGGCGCTGATCCGGTAGTCGGCGGCCTTGCCGCTGGGCAGCGTGTAGTCGTCCAGGTCGACCAGTTCCTGCGGGTAGCGCAGCAGGATCAGCACCAGCGCATCCTGCAGCGGCATCACCGCCGACAGATACTCGCGGGTGCGGATCACCACCCGCGCGATGCCAACCTTGCCGGTACTGCGCAGGGTCTCGCGCAGCAGCACGTAGCCCTTCTCGGCCTTCTTGCCCGGCACCAGCACGTAGGGCTTCTCGAAATAGCGCAGGTCGATCTCGGCGGCGTCGACGAAGGCCTCCACTTCCACCGTCTCGTGGCTTTCCGGTGCGGCCGAGGCGATGTCCTGCTGCTCCACCACTACGTAGTTGCCCTTGCTGTACTCGTAGGCCTTGACGATGTCCTTCCACGGCACTTCCTCGCCGGTGTCGGCGTTGACCCGCTCGAAGCGGATCGGGCGCTTGTCGCGCGCGTCGAGCATGCGGAAGTGCAGGTCGATCCGGCGTTCGCCGGACATCAGCGACACCGGCACGTTGAGCAGGCCGAAGGACAGCGTGCCGGTCCAGATCGGGCGCGGCATCAGTGCGGCTCCACGCCGGCGGCCTGCGCCGGCAGATGATCCAGCGCCTGCCAGGCATCCTCGATCACCTGCCGCGCCTGGGTCCAGTCCAGCCGCGAGTCGCCACGCATCAGGTCCCAGTGCGCGGCCAGTTCGTCTTCGGTCTCGGCGCCGGGCCCGCGCGGCCAGCCGCGTGCATGGGTCTGCAGGGCGAAGGCGTAGGCCGGGCACAGGTCGCGCCACGGCGTGCGGTGGCGGGCGCGGCGCTGGCGGTAGTCGGCCAGGCTGTAGCGGCGGTAGTCCGGTGCGTCGTGCGGACGCAGTGCCGCACCACGGCGGCGCGGCGGCGGAGCGCTCGGCAAGGGATCCAGATGGGCGTTGAACAGCAGCGGGTCGGGGCGGTCGCTGGGGCGCATGGCAGGGCTCCGGGCGGCAACGGCGGCGGGGGGACGCGCAGCAGTAGCGCTGCCGCCGTTAGCGACCCGTGACCGATCCGTGGAGGATGCGCGATTCGCAATGGCTTCACCGCGCCGGCGGTGAACTGGACCTCCGCCATTCCCTGGAGGAACCGGACATGTCCACGCCCACCGATCCGCTGCGCCAAGCCGCGCCCGTCCCCGGCGAACAGCGCGGCAAGCGCCAGACGCAGGACCGCGAAGACCGCGGCGCCGGCGACCGCCCCGAGACCATCGTCGAACACGAACCGCGCACCGGCGAGAACCGCCCTGCCCCGCGGGACACGCCGGCGCACTCCACGCCGGACACCGCGCACGGACGGCATGCCGACGCCAACCAGGACGAAGCCCTGGAAGAAACCTTCCCCGCCAGCGATCCGGTGTCGCCGTTCGTGCCGGCGAAGGCGCCGAAGGCGTCGTAGCGCATCGAAGTCTGGCGTCCTACCAGCATCGGTGTGGAAGTGACTTCAGGGCACCTCAAAAAATCTCGACTGCAACATCAGCCGCGACGAGCGACATCATCGGCGCGTCCGACTGCACTGCAGTCGGGACTGAAGTCCCTCCCACAAGGAGGGGCGGAGGGCAGCGCTTCCATCGACACGATCGGAAACACGGTGCAGAGAAACGCGCTGCACCGCATGCCTTCCGCCACTACACCTTTCCCGCCGCCTCCAGCGCGGCGTACTCGCTGTCGCTGAACAGCCGCGAGCGCACCAGGAAGCGCACGCCCTCGCCGTTCTCCAGCGAGAACATGCCGCCGCGGCCGGGCACGACGTCGATGATCAACTGGGTGTGCTTCCAGTAGGCGAACTGCGACGGGCTGATGTAGAACGGCGCCTGCCCGATCTCGCCCAGCAGCACGTCGCGGTCACCGACGATGAAGTCGTCCTGCGGGTAGCACATCGGCGAGGAACCATCGCAGCAGCCGCCCGACTGATGGAACAGCAGCGCGCCGTGCCGCGCCCGCAGCTTGGCGATCAGCTGCAGGGCCGGCAGCGTCGCCAGCACCTGCGGCGGCAGCGCGTCAGCGGGCGCGGACGCGTCCATCAGGCGGCCATGTCCAGGACGATGCGGCCTTCGATCTTGCCGGCGTGCATGCGCGCGAACACGTCGTTGACGTTGTCCAGAGTGTCGGTGGCCACGGTCGCGGCGACCTTGCCCTGCTCGGCGAATTCCAGCGATTCCTGCAGGTCCAGGCGCGTGCCGACGATCGAGCCGCGCACGGTCACGCCGTTGAGCACCATGCCGAAGATGTCCAGCGGGAACTGGCCCGGCGGCAACCCGTTGAGCGAGACGGTGCCGCCGCGGCGGACCATGCCGATGGCCTGCTCGAACGCCTTCGGCGACACCGCGGTCACCAGCGCACCGTGCGCGCCACCGATCTCCTTCTTCAGGTACGCGACCGGATCGGTGGTGCGCGCGTTCACCGTCACCGTCGCGCCCAGACGCGTGGCCAGCGCCAGCTTGGCGTCGTCCACGTCGACCGCGGCCACGTTCAGGCCCATCGCCTTGGCGTACTGCACGGCCATGTGGCCGAGACCGCCGATGCCGGAGATCACCACCCAGTTGCCGGGCTTGGTGTCGGTGACCTTCAGGCCCTTGTACACGGTCACGCCGGCGCACAGGATCGGCGCGACCTCGACGAAGCCGATGTTCTTCGGCAGGTGGCCGACGTAGTTGGCATTGGCCAGGGCATATTCGGCGAAGCCGCCGTTGACCGAGTAGCCGGTGTTCTGCTGCGCCTCGCACAGGGTTTCCCAGCCGCCCAGGCAATGCTCGCAATGGCCGCAGGCCGAGTACAGCCACGGAATGCCGACGCGATCGCCTTCCCTGACGTGGTCCACGCCGGCGCCGACCGCCACCACATGGCCCACGCCCTCGTGGCCGGGGATGAACGGCGGGTTCGGCTTCACCGGCCAGTCGCCCTCGGCCGCATGCAGGTCGGTATGGCACACGCCGCAGGCTTCGATCTTGACCAGGATGTCGCCGGCCTGCGGCCGCGGCACCGTCACTTCCTCGATCACCAATGGCTTGCCGAACTCACGCACCACGGCGGCTTTCATCGTCTTGTCCATCGCAACGCTCCTGAGAAAAACGGGTCCTGTCACCATCGCGCGACCGGCGACGGAGTGCCTTGATCCAGATCAGTTCGCAGGCGGACGACGGCACGCCGGCAGCGTGCCGCCGCCCTGCCCGGCGGGTCAGAAGAAGCCCAACGCCTTCGGCGAGTAGCTGACCAGCAGGTTCTTGGTCTGCTGGTAGTGGTCGAGCATCATCTTGTGGTTCTCGCGGCCGATGCCCGACTGCTTGTAGCCGCCGAACGCGGCATGCGCCGGATAGGCGTGGTAGCAGTTGGTCCACACCCGCCCGGCCTGGATCGCGCGGCCCATGCGGTACAGCCGCGCCGCATCGCGGCTCCACACGCCGGCGCCCAGGCCGTACAGCGTGTCGTTGGCGATCGCCAGCGCCTCGGCCTCGTCCTTGAAGGTGGTCACCGACACCACCGGGCCGAAGATCTCCTCCTGGAACACACGCATCCTGTTGTGGCCCTTGAACACCGTCGGCTTGACGTAGAAGCCGCCGGCCAGCTCGCCATCCAGCGCGTTGCGTTCGCCGCCGATCAGCACCTCGGCGCCTTCCTGCTTGCCGATGTCGATGTAGGACAGGATCTTCTCCAACTGCTCGCTGGAGGCCTGTGCGCCGACCATGGTGTTGGGATCGAGCGGATTGCCCTGCTTGATCGCCGCCACCCGCTTGAGCACCTTCTCCATGAAGCGCTCGTAGATCGATTCCTGGATCAGCGCGCGCGAGGGACAGGTGCACACCTCGCCCTGGTTGAAGGCGAACAGCACGAAGCCTTCCACCGCCTTGTCGAGGAAGTCGTCGTCCTCGGCCATCACGTCGGCGAAGAAGATGTTGGGCGACTTGCCGCCCAGCTCCAGCGTCACCGGGATCAGGTTCTGGCTGGCGTACTGCATGATCAGCCGGCCGGTGGTGGTCTCGCCGGTGAAGGCGATCTTGGCGATGCGCGGGTTGCTGGCCAGCGGCTTGCCCGCTTCCAGGCCGAAGCCGTTGACCACGTTGAGCACGCCCGGCGGCAGCAGGTCGCCGATCACCTCCATCAGCACCAGGATCGAGGCCGGGGTCTGCTCGGCCGGCTTCATCACCACGCAGTTGCCCGCGGCCAGCGCCGGCGCCAGCTTCCAGCACGCCATCAACAGGGGGAAGTTCCACGGGATGATCTGGCCGACCACGCCGAGCGGTTCGTGGAAGTGGTAGGCGATGGTGTCGTGATCGATTTCGGAGATGCCGCCTTCCTGGGCGCGCACCGCGCCGGCGAAGTAGCGGAAGTGGTCCACGCACAGCGGCACGTCGGCGTTGAGCGTCTCGCGCACCGGCTTGCCGTTGTCCCAGGTCTCGGCATAGGCCAGCAGCTCCAGGTTCTGCTCGATGCGGTCGGCGATCTTCAGCAGCACGTTGCTGCGCTCGGTGCTGGAGCTCTTGCCCCAGGCGTCCTTGGCGGCGTGCGCGGCGTCCAGCGCCGCCTCGATGTCCTCGGCGTTGGAGCGCGCCACCGCGGTGAATACCTTGCCGGTGATCGGCGTGCTGTTGTCGAAATACTGCCCGCTCTTCGGCTCCACCCACTTGCCGCCGATGAAGTTGCCGTAGCGCGACTTGAAGATGGACTGCGGATCGGTGGCATGCGGCTTGGCGGTGCTGACGGCGTTCATGGTGTTCTCCTTCGGCGGTCGAGAAGGACAGGGCAGGCCCGTCCGGGTAGCTGCACATGCGCAAGTCCGATGCCAGGTTTTGCGTGCTGCGCCGCGTCACGCGGTCGCACCGCGACACACCGACGCACCCCCTGCGGTTTTGCTGCGTCGCGTCACGTCTGTCGATTGCGCCGCGCCGGCGGATGTGCTGTTTATCGGAACACCCGTATCACCAGGTGTCGCAATCTGCGACAGCGGAGCCGGACATGGCGCAGCACCCTTCGCAACACCAACTCGGCCAGGCCCGCCGGGCCTTCTTCGAACGCGGCGGCGCGCCGGTCGGGCAGGTGCCCGACACCATCCTGCAGTCGTGGCAGCGCTGCCAGCGCCTGGGCCTGGCCGCGGACGCCAAGCCGGCGATCGAACCGCTGGAAGCCTCGCGCCTGCGCGCCCTGCGCGAGGCGCACGAGCGGCTGTGGCGGCTGGCCCGCGCCGAACTGGAAGGCCTGGCCGGCGACGCCGCGGCCACCGGCAGCATCGTGCTGCTCACCGACGAGGCCGGCTGGATCCTCGACGCCGAAGGCAGCCCGCGCTTCCTCGACAAGGCGGGCAGGGTGGCGCTGATGCCCGGCGCGTGCTGGAGCGAACCCCAGGTCGGCACCAATGCGATCGGCACCGCCATCGTCGAAAGCCGTTCGGTGGAAGTGCGTGGCGGCGAGCACTATTTCGCCCCGCACCAGATCCTCAGTTGCGCGGCGGTGCCGATCTTCGATCCGTACGGCGCCCTGGCCGGCGTGCTCGACATCTCCGGCGACGCCAGCGTGCAGCACATGCATGCGCTGGCACTGGCGCGGATGGCGGTGGCCAACATCGAACACCGCTATTTCGACGACGGCATCCCCGGCTGCGAACTGCTGCGCGTGCACCACGACCCGGCGCTGCTCGGCACGGCGCGCGAAGCGCTGCTGGCGTTCCGCAACGGCCGCCTGGTGGCCGCCAACCAGGCCGGGTTGCGGCTGTTCGGGCTGGAGCGCCACGAACTCGGCCGCGCGCCCTACGAAGCGCTGTTCGAAGAGCCGCTGTCGCGGCTGCGCCAGCAGGGCAGCGTGTTCGATCTGCAAGGGCGAGCGCTGCATGGGCGCATCGACAGCCCGGCCGACGATCGTCCGCGGCGACGCCCGCAGCAGGCGCCGATCACCGTGACCGCGTCGTCGCGGCCTTCGGCGGCGGCGGCGTCCGACGCGCCGCTGTTCGACGCGGCGCAGGAACTGGCGCTGGAACGCGCGCGGCGCGTGCTCGATGCGCAACTGCCGGTGCTGGTGCAGGGCGAGACCGGCACCGGCAAGGAAGTGTTCGCGCGCGAATTGCACCGGCGCAGCGCCCGCGCCGGGCGCGCGTTCGTGGCGGTCAACTGCGCGGCGCTGCCCGAGGGGCTGATCGAAGCGGAACTGTTCGGCTACGAGGATGGCGCCTTCACCGGCGCGCGCAAGCACGGCAACCCGGGCCTGCTGCGCCAGGCCGACGGCGGCGTGCTGTTCCTGGACGAGATCGGCGACATGCCGCTGGCCCTGCAGCCGCGGCTGCTGCGCGTGCTGCAGGAACGCGAACTGCTGCCGCTGGGCGGCGGCAAGCCGGTGAAGCTGGATTTCGCCCTGGTCTGCGCCACCCACCGCGACCTGGACGCGGCGATGGCCGAGCAGCGCTTCCGGCCCGATCTGTACTACCGCATCGCCCACCACTGCGTGCAGATTCCGGCACTGCGTGCGCATCCGGACCGGCACGCGCTCGTCGCCGAGCTGTGGACACGGCTTGGCCAGGGCAGGCGCCTGACCGAGGCGGCCCTGGCGACGCTGAGCGCCTACGCGTGGCCGGGCAATCTGCGCCAGCTGGTGGCGTGCCTGCGCACCCTGGTGGCGTTGAGCGAAGCGGATGCGCTGGTCGATACCGACGCCTTGCCGGCCTATCTGCCCGGCGTGCGCGCGGGAGAGCAGGGCAGCAACGGCGGCACCGCGATGCCGTTGCCCGATGCCGACCTCGACAGTCTCGCGCTCGGCGCCATGCGCCAGGCCCTGGATGCCTGCAACGGCAACGTCTCGCAGGCCGCACGCCGGCTCGGCATCAGCCGCAGCACGCTGTACCGACGGCTGCAGTTGGGGACGCACTGAGGCGGCATATCGCCGGCTGCGCCTTACGCGGTCGTCGACGTCGCACGTCCCGTCGGAGCGGCTGCAGCCGCGACACGGCGTTATCGGTCATGTCAGTCGCGGCTGACGCTGCTCCTACAGCGCAGCGCGGTTTCCACCGAACCGCAGCAACGCGCGCGGCTGGAGCGCCCTTTCGCCGCGACAGCCCTCCCACAGACCCCTCGTCGGTTGGAAACCGCTCTCGCATCCATGACCTCTTTCTGACCGAACACATCGCCCACGACTGCCGCGTCCGAACACGGCGAGCAGCGCGCGGTGCTGCCGGCGATGCTCCAGGCTCCTTCGCAACCATGGAGCTTCACATGCAACGCTTGCACGGCAAGATCGCGCTCATCACCGGCGCCAGTTCCGGCATCGGCCACGCCGCCGCGCACCTGTTCGCGCGCGAAGGCGCCTGCGTGGTGCTGGGCGCGCGCCGCGGTGCGCTGCTGCAGACGCTCGCCGCGCAGATCGAGGACGCGGGCGGCCAGGCCGCGTGGCTGGCCGGCGACGTCCGCGAGGAGGCCTATGCGCAGGCGTTGGTGGCGCTGGCGAACACGCGCTTCGGCGGGCTGGACATCGGCTTCAACAACGCCGGCACCCTGGGCACGCTGGTGCCGACCACGCAGCTGCAGGCGCAGGCCTGGCGCGACGCGCTCGATACCAATCTCAGCGGCGCATTCTTCGGCGCCAAGCATCAGATTCCGGCGATGCTGGCACGCGGCGGCGGGTCGCTGATCTTCACCTCGACCTTCGTCGGCCACACCGTCGGCTTCCCGTGCACCGCCGCCTATGCCGCCAGCAAGGCCGGCCTGATCGGCCTGACCCAGGCGCTGGCAGCGGAGTTCGGACCGCAGGCGATCCGGGTCAACGCCTTGCTGCCGGGCGGCACGCACACGCCGATGGCGGACGCGATGAACGGCACGCCGGAAGCGCTGGCGCAGGTCGCGCAGCTGCATGCGCTCAAACGCCTGGCGCAGCCGGACGAACTGGCACGGGCCGCGCTGTTCCTGGCCTCGGACGAAGCCGCGTTCGTGACCGGCAGCGCGATGCTGGTCGACGGCGGGGTATCGATCATGCGCAGTTGACGCGGACGGCGGTCGCGATGTCGCCGCGCCCGCACGCTGCGTGGCGAGGCGCACGCTCGCCACCGCGGGCAATGCCCTGCCGCTGCCGACGTCGCGACAGCAGCGGCCGGGCATGCAATCGCTCAGTCGTAGCTGTTGTTCATGCACGGTGAGCTGACCGGCGTCAGCACACTGAAGCTGCTGGCGTACAGCGCGATGATGCAGGTCCCCGGCGCGTCGCTCTGCACGTAGTTGCATTGCTTGCTGTTGCGGCTACGCGAGCTGCCGTCGCTCATCTGGAACGACAGGTTCCAGTAGTCGTTGGAGCCGGTCTGCGCCCGCAGCGGCACGGAGGCGATCGTGCCGCCCGGCGGCAGCGACGCCGAAGCGGCCGGATCCATGTAGTTGCCGCAGGTGTGCTTGACGCTGACGTTGTTGATCGTCTGGCCGGTGCAATTGACCACCGTGAAGGTGCCTTGGTACGGCGTGGCGCTGACGCCTTCGGCCAACGCGGGTTTGCTCTTGGTGCCGGCGTTGTCGCGGCTGTCGTCGGATGTGCTCATGGTGCGTCTCCTGGAGAGGCGTGGCGGTATGCGGGGGTGGCATTACGCTAGCGCCGCCGCGAAGAACGCCGCCAGCGTCCGCCGCCGGTTCGCGTAGACAGGTGCAGTGCGTTTGGTAGACGACTTGCATGCGCGGCGCAGCGCGTAGACGCGCGGCACCTGGCGTTCGCTCAATCCAGGCGCGGCATCGCCTCCGATGATTCATACGCGGCTGCCAGGCGCCTTCTTCCGCAGTGCCGCTATCGCGTTCGCCTCGCGCTGCAGCTGCGCCTCGCACTTGCCGTCGTTCGACGGGTGCAGATGCTGATGAACGCATCGACTGTCGTCGGCGTACAGCTGCGGCAGGCCATCGCCGAATGGTCGCCAGAACCAAGCGGGTGCGCAGCCGCCTCGCCACGCAGCCGCGAGCGAAAGCTAGCCCGACCGGCAGGCGTCCGCGGCTAGTGCGGCAAGTCCCACTGCAAGCCGACCGTGTAGCTGCGGTCGGGGCCCGGCTCGTAGTAACGGCCGTTGCCGTCGTTGACGATGACCGAGCCGATGTAGCGGCGATCGAACGCGTTGTCGATGCGCGCGAAGGTGCGCAGGGTGCCGTGCGCGGTGGTCCAGCGCCGCGCCGCTTCCAGGTTGAGCAGGGCGTAGCCGGGCGCGGCCTCGCTGGCCAGGTCGTTGACCACGGTGTCGCCGGCGGCCACGCCCTCCACCGCGAATTGCCAGGCGCGCGGCTGCCACTGCCAGCGCGCGAACAGTTGCTGCTGCGGCACGCCGGGCAGGCGCGTGCCGGCGGCCACCACCGCGGTCGGCGTCGCGCAGCCGCTGCTGGCGCAGGTCAGGTAGGCCTGGCGCACCGTCGCCTGCAGCCAGGTGTAGGCCACCTGCAGTTGCGCACTGGCGCCCAGCGGCAGGGTCAGGCTGGTCTCGGCGCCCTGGCGGCGGGTGCGGCCGATGTTGCGATAGGTACTGCGGCCGTTGGTGTTGCTGGCCACCGCCAGCTCGTCCTCGGTGGTGGCGCGGAACAGCGCCGCGTCCCAACGGGCGCCGGCGGCGTTGCGCCACTTCGCGCCCAGTTCCAGGTTCTGGCTGCGCGCGGCGTCCAGGTCCAGCGCCAGGCCGGCGCCGCCGTCGCGGCGGTAGCCCAGCTCGTTGAAGGTCGGGGTCTCGAACCCGCGCCCGGCCGAGGCGTAGAGCCGCAGGTCGTCGGTGACGCGGAACACCAGCCCGGCCACCGGCGTGGTCGCCGCATAGTCGGTGCGGCCGCTGTCGTCGGGATTGCGGCCGACGATGTAGGCGTCGTTCGAGCGGAACCGCACCTGGCTGTGGCGCAGCCCGGCCAGCAGCGACCAGCGCTCGGCGAACTGCCACCAGGCCTGGGCGAACTGGTCCACGTTCTCCACCCGGTCCTGCTGGTCGCGGCGCAGCCGACCCTTCACCCCCAGCGTGCTGCCGACGAAGTTCTCGTAGCCGGTGCGGTGCTGTTGCTGGCGGTCGGCATTGGCGCCGACGGTGAACTGGAACGGGCGGCCGCCCAGTTCGCCCTGCCAGGCCCAGCGCGCGTCGAGGCCGCCGTAGTCGCCGTCCAGGTCGATCACGCCGCCGGCATTGAGCGGGTTGCTCTGCGCGCCCACCGGGACCGAGAGGTATTGGGTGACGTCGCGGCGCCCGGCGTAGCCCATCAGCCGCCAGGTCTGCTGGTCCACCTGCTGGGTGAAGATCGCGCCGGCCTGCACCTGGCGGGTGGACTTGCGGGTGTCGAACTGGCCGGCGGCGGCAGTGGCCTGGCGCGGGTCGGCGGCGACCTGAGCGCGGCTCAGGCCCAGCGGATCCTGCGCATCGGGCGCCTCCAGCGCGTTGAGCAGCAGGTCCAGGCGCCGCCCGGGCGCCAGGTCGATGCCGATCTTGGCGTTGAAGGTGGTGCGCTCGGCGTGGCTGTGGTCGCGGTAGCCGTCGGTGCTGAAATGGGTGGCCGCCAGGTTGTAGTGGACGTCCCCCTGCTGGCCCAGCGCCTGCGCGCTGAGGGCGGCGGTGCCGTGGCTGCCGATCGCACTGCGCAGCCGCCACGGATCGTCCGGCTGGCCGTCGGCGCTCCACAGCTGCACCACGCCGCCGGAAGAGTTGCCGTACAGCGCCGAGAACGGCCCGCGCAGCACCTCGACGCGCTCGCTGCCGAACAGGTTGAAGTTGGATAGCTGGCCCTGGCCGTCCGGCATCGTCGCCGGGATGCCGTCCAGCAGCAGGCGAACGCCGCGTACGCCGAACGCCGAGCGCGCGCCGAAGCCGCGGATCGACAGCTGGGTGTCCTGCGCATAGTTCTGGCGATCGCGCGCGAGCAGGCCGGGCACCCCGACCAGCGCCTCGGACGCCTGTATGCCGAGGCGGTCGCTGTCGCCCAGGCCGGTCGTGGTCAGCGACGCCGGCAGGTCGAAATCGGCCACGCCGCCGACGCGGGCGGCCTGGACCTGGAGCACTGGCAAGGTGGTGGCCGGATCCTCGCCGGGAGCGGCGTGGACCAGGGACGACAGCGCCAGAGCGCAGGCCCCGCAGAGCAGGGCGGAGGGCAGGGAAGATGACATGGCCCATCATCGCCCAACTGCCGCCCGGCCGCACCCGGCCAAGCGCGGCAGCGTTTGTTAGGATGAGGTGTTTGACCGCGCCGGCTCCGGTCCTTCCGGCCCCCACCTCCGCCACCGAACGAGTACCGCCGTGTCCTTCTTTGCAAACGTGGAACAGGTCCCAGGCGACCCGATCCTGGGCCTGACCGAGGCCTACAACGCCGATTCCCGCCCGACCAAGGTCAACCTGGGCGTGGGCATCTACTACGACGAAAACGGCCGCATCCCGCTGCTGCGCGCGGTGCAGCAGATCGAACAGCAATTGGCGCAGGACGCCAGGCCGCGCGGCTACCTGCCGATCGACGGCCTGCCGGCCTACGACCTGGCCACGCAGAAGCTGCTGTTCGGCGCCGAGTCGCCGCTGCTGGCCGCCGGCCGCGTCGCCACCTCGCAGACCATCGGCGGCAGCGGTGCGCTGCGGGTGGGCGCGGACCTGCTGAAGAAGCTGCTGTCCACCTCCACCATCGCCATCAGCAACCCGAGCTGGGAGAACCACCGCGCCGTGTTCGGTGCCGCCGGCTTCGACGTGGTCGAGTACACCTATTTCGATCCGGCCAGCCACGGCCTGAACTTCGACGGCATGCTCGCCGACCTGCGCCAGCTCGCCCCCGGCAGCGTGGTGCTGCTGCACGCGTGCTGCCACAACCCGACCGGCGCCGACCTGAGCCAGGCGCAGTGGCGCACCGTGGCCGAGCTGCTGAAGGAACGCAACCTGTTCCCGTTCGTGGACATCGCCTACCAGGGCTTCGACAAGGGCATCGACGCCGACGCCTACGCGGTGCGCCTGCTGGCCGAGGTCGGCATCGACAACTACGTGGTCGCCAGTTCCTACTCCAAGTCGTTCTCGCTGTACGGCGAGCGCGTCGGCGCGCTGTCGGTGGTCTCGGCGAATGCTGCCGAGAGCAAGGCGGTGCAGTCGCAGGTCAAGCGCATCATCCGCACCATCTACTCCAGCCCGTCCACGCACGGCGCCGCGCTGGTCGCCGGGGTGCTCAACAGCCCCGAACTGCGCGCGATGTGGGAGCAGGAACTGACCGAGATGCGCGAGCGCATCCACGCCCTGCGCGCCGGCATGGTGCAGAAGCTGGCCGCCCTCGGCGCGCCGGAGTTCGGCTTCATCCAGCAGCAGGCCGGCATGTTCTCCTACTCGGGCCTGAGCAAGGCGCAGGTGGACCGGCTGCGCGAGGAGTTCGGCATCTACGCGGTCGGCACCGGCCGCATCTGCGTGGCCGCGCTGAGCCAGAAGAACCTGGACTACGTGACCCAGGCCGTGGCGACCGTACACAAGGGCTGAGTCCCCGCGGTCCCGCGCCGAGCCGGAAGCGCCTGCGCTTCCGGCTTTTTTGTGCCTGCATGGGGGCCGTGTCGGCCCGCGCCGGCATGGTCGCGGAACACCGTTGATCGAAATCTGCGGCGCAACCCGCGACAATGGCGGTCCCCCTTCTCACGCAAGGCCGTCCTGCCCATGTCGCGAACGTCGCTGACCCGCTTCCTGATCGAAGAACAGCATGCCGGGCGTATCGGCCCGGAGCTGCGCCAGCTCATCACGATCGTGTCCCGCGCCTGCAAGCGCATCTCCATCGCGGTCAGCAAGGGCGCCCTCGGCGGCGTGCTCGGCGATGCCGGCACCGGCAACGTGCAGGGCGAAGCGCAGAAGAAGCTGGACGTGCTCAGCAACGACATCCTGCTCGAAGCCAACGCCTGGGGCGGCCACCTCGCCGCCTGCGCCTCAGAAGAAATGGACCACTGCCAGCCGGTGCCCGACAAGTACCCCAGCGGCGATTTCCTGCTGCTGTTCGATCCGCTGGACGGCAGCTCCAACATCGACGTCAACGTCTCGGTCGGCACCATCTTCTCGGTGCTGCGCGCGCCCCCAGGCACCGACAAGCCCGGCGACGAGCACTTCCTGCAGCCGGGCACCGCGCAGGTCGCCGCCGGCTACTGCATCTACGGCCCCAGCACGATGCTGGTGCTGACCCTGGGCCACGGCACCCACGCCTTCACCCTGGAGCGCGAGGAGGGCAGCTTCCTGCTGACCCAGGCCGACATGCGCATCCCCGAGGACACCGCCGAGTTCGCGATCAACATGTCCAACCAGCGCCATTGGGAAGCGCCGATGCAGCAGTACGTGGCCGACTTGCTGGCCGGCAGCGAAGGCGTGCGCGGCAAGAACTTCAACATGCGCTGGATCGCCAGCATGGTCGCCGACGTGCACCGCATCCTCACCCGCGGCGGCATCTTCATCTATCCCTGGGACAAGAAAGACCCGGGCAAGGCCGGCAAGCTGCGGCTGATGTACGAAGCCAACCCGATGGGCATGCTGGTGGAGCAGGCCGGCGGCGCCGCCAGCACCGGCCGCGCACGCATCCTCGGCCTGCAACCGGAACAGCTGCACCAGCGCGTGCCGGTGTTCCTGGGCTCGAAGAACGAAGTGGCCGAGGCGGTGCGGTATCACCTGGAGCACGACAGCCACCACGGCTGAGCGTGGTGGCGCGGCAGCCGCGCGTCCGGGGACCCTGGACGATGGCGGCTGTCTCCAGCGCTGTCGTATCCTCGGTGCAGCATCGCCGGAATGGTCGCGGTGGGTGCAAGGGGAGGCCGCTACAGGCGGCACATTGCGATTGGGGGGCGAGATCGTCCTGTAGCGGCGCAGTCGCTTCGGGGCGGTCTTGGCTCGACGATGTGCGCTCACTGCCGCAACGCCGATAGCGGTAGAAAACTCAAACAGGGGAAATGCAATGAAGCGTGTCATCGGGCTATTGCTGCTGCTCGCCTCGGGTGTGGCCTGTGCCGACACCACGCAGCAGGGGAAGATCACCCGCGTCGTGGTCGAATCCAACTACGCTTCGGTCTGGCTGGAGAACCAGCCGACCAACAACGAGTGCGCGTCCGATGGACGCTGGGTGATCGATTTTTCCGCGGACGCCATCGCCAAGGAAAAGTATTCGGCCATTCTCTCCGCCGCCACGTCCAGGACTCAGGTCGTGCTGCAGTACACGACCAGCGAGGGCTGTGGCGGTTTCGGCGCGAAGAAGATCCACTACGTCGATCTGCTGTACTGATCCCCGACGCTTGCCGCGCCCCTGGCCGGGCGCGCGGCGATGCGGCAGGATGCGCCGATCGAGACGAACAGGGAGGTTCCGATGCGCTGGTGCCTGATGCTGGTGGCGATGATGTCGAGCGGAACGCTGTCGGCCGCCGAACCCTTTCGCATGCAGAACCTCATGCTGCTGCAGCCGGAATCGGTGATGCGCGATCGCGCCGAGAGCGTCGAAGACCTGGCGGCATATGTGAAAGCGCTGAATGCCACGGCGTCGCGCGAACTGGCGCGGGTCGCCACACCCCGACCGGCCGCCGGCTTCGTGGCCGTGGCGGTCCGCCCTGGCGGCCGGTCCCGGATCTGGCTGGATGTGACACCGGCACTGCCCGATCCGGTGGCGAACACGCTGGTCTCCGCTCTGGAGCGGGTACCGCCATTCCAGGCCAAGGGCGGTGTGGTGGTGTTCGCGCTCAACGTCACGCTGTGGGACGCGCCGCCGACCGGGCGCCAAGGTCCTTCGCCAGCGGCCTGGCAGCGTGCTGCGGAAGGCGAACAGTCGCCGATCGAAATCGGCGACCTGGTCGATCGGGTCTGGCCAGCGAGTGCGGCGCACTGAGGCGCGGGAGCGGCGCTCGTCATGACGCACGACCGTGCGTCCGCTGCGACACCGCTCCTTTGCGCCGCTGGCGACGTGCCGGCGGTTGCCTGACGCCCTGGCTGCGGTAGGGTAGCGGCGTCCGGCGCCAGCAGAGCGCGTTGATCGCCGGCGGTCGTCGCGTGCACCTGGTCGTCCCGGGCGGGAGGAACCCCATGAACCAGACCCTCGTCGTGTTGTTCTTCTTCGCCACCGCACCGGTCGCGCTGATGCCCACGGTCATCGCGCTGTTCACCCGCCACCGCTGGCGGCGGCGGATCGTGCTGGTCAACCTGGCGCTGTGGACGCTGCTGTTCTTCGCCGCCCGCAGCTTCACCCTGTACAACTCCAGCCGCTTCGAGCTGCCGACCCTGCTGGCGCTGGCGGTGTGGCTGGCGCTGTTGGGCATCGCGATCCGCGGCACGCCCGGGTCATCCAAGCGCTCCTAGCCACCGACAGCGCCCGCACGCCTGGTCGGTGCGCGATGGGGCGATCGCGGCGGCGGACCGCTATCGCCCAGGCCGATCTCAAGGCCACGCGGACCGCGCTCGCTGCGTGTTTGCGGTGCCGCAGCGCTCACGACCCTTGCACGCCATCGCGACGTCAGGCCCATCGCGCCCGATCCACAGTGAGGTTTTACTGACGGAGTCGGACCATGTCCCTGCGCGCCTTCGGCCTGAACTGCTCGCTCAAGCGCGGCACTGCGCCCTCGTCCACCCAGCGCCTGCTGGATCAGATCCTGCAGGCACTGGCCGCGCACGGCGTGCAGGACGATTCGGCGCGTGTGGCCGACTTCGACGTGCGCCCCGGCGTACGTGCCGACGAAGGCGACGGCGATGCCTGGCCGCAGCTGCGCCAGCGCGTGCTGGATGCAGACATCTTCGTGCTGGCCACACCGATCTGGGTCGGCCATCCGTCGAGCCTGGCGCAGCGCGTCCTGGAGCGCATGGATGCGTTTCTCGGCGAAATCGGCGACGACGGCGTGTATCCGACCTTCAACCGCGTGGCCATGGTCGCGGTGGTGGGCAACGAGGATGGCGCGCACAAGGTCAGCGCCGATCTCTACCAGGGGCTGACCGACTTCGGTTTCAGCGTCGCCGCCGGCAGCCCGCCGTACTGGGTCGGCGAGGCGATGGGCAGCACCGACTACCAGGATCTGAAACAGACGCCGAAGGTGCTGGCCGACACCATCAAGACCGCCGCCAGCAACGCCGCGCACCTGGCGCGCCTGCTCAAGGCCAATCCGTACCCACCGCCGCTGGCCTGAGCGTTCCGCCGCGTCGGAGCGCCAGTGGCACGGAGCCGCTGCGCTGCGGCTGCAACCCTGCGAAATCGCTGGTAAGGTCGCGCGATGTCCGACCTGCATCCCGATTTCATCGAAGTGTTCGATGGCGCCATGTCCCGCGAGGACTGCGCCGCCATCCTGCGCCGCCTGCGCGGCAGCACCCAGTTGCGGCCCGGCGAGATCGGCAGCGGCGTGTTCCCCGAGCTCAAGCGCAGCCGCGACCTGCGCATCAGCGGCCTGGAGCCATGGCGCGACGTGGAACAGCGGCTGCAGCAGGCAGTGTTCGGCGGGCTGCTCGGCTACCTGCGCAAGTACCCGCAGACCCTGATCTCGCCGCTGATGCTGCAGGTGCCCGGCGCCGACGGCCAGCCGCACCGGCTCGGCGCCGACGATTTCGCCCTGCTAGACGACGCTGCGCTGTCCAACCTGGCGCGCACCTGCCTGCGCCCGGGCGCGATCAACCTGCAGTGGTACGAAGCGGGCGAGGGCGGCTACCCGTACTGGCACTGCGAACTGTACCCGCGCGATCCGAGTGCCGAGACCCTGCACCGGCACCTGCTGTGGACCCTTTACCTCAACGACGATTTCGACGAGGGCGAGACCGAGTTCCTGTTCCAGCAGCGCAAGATCGTCCCGCGCGCCGGCAGCCTGCTGATCGCCCCGACCGCCTTCACCCACACCCACCGCGGCAACCGCCCGCAGCGCGGCGACAAGTTCATCGCGACGAGCTGGATCCTGTTCCAGTCGGCCCAGGCGCTTTACGGCAGGGAATAGGGAATGGGGAATGGCGATTCGTCAAAAGCAGGGATTCGGGAGTGGGGATTGGGGATTCGTAAAAGCTGCTTTCTTGGTGGCTGAATTGCAGTGGCTGCGTCGGGCCGCCGCGACGCGCCGCTCTTGCTAATCCCCAATCCCGAATTCCGAATCCCTGCCCCATTACGAATCCCCAATCCCCGCTCAAAACAACACACCCTGCGGCGACGGCGGGCGCGGCGGCAACGGTTTGACGAAGTGGCTGCAGTCCAGGCGGCGACGCGGGGACTCGGCATAACCCAGCCGCTTGTGCGCCAGCGCGAAGCGCCGTGCCAGCAGGTCGGCGTACACCCCTTCGCCGCGCATGCGCTTGCCGAAGGTGCTGTCGTAGTCCTTGCCGCCGCGCAACTGCTGCACCGTGCTCATCACGTGCGCGGCGCGGTCGGGATGGTGCGCCTGCAGCCAGTCGCGGAACAGCGGCGCCACCTCGTGCGGCAGGCGCAGCAGCACGTAGCCGGCGGACTCGGCGCCAGCCTCGCGGGCCGCCTCCAGCACCGCTTCGAGGGCGTGATCGTTGATCCACGGGATCACCGGCGCCACCATCACCCCGACCGGCACGCCGGCCTCATGCAAGCTACGCATCGCCCGCAGCCGCGCGTGCGGCGCCGAGGCGCGCGGCTCCAGCTTGGCCGACAGCCGCGGGTCCAGCGAGGTCACCGAGAAGTACACGCTGACCAGGTTGTCTCGGGCCAGCGGCGTCAGCAGGTCCAGGTCGCGCTCGACCAGCGCGTTCTTGGTGATCAGCGAAAACGGGTGGCGGGTCTCGGCGAAGACCTCGATCAGGCGCCGGGTCAGCTGTAGCTTGCGCTCGATCGGCTGGTAGGCGTCGGTGTTGATGCCCAGCGCGATCGGGCTGGGCACGTAGCCGGGCTTGGCCAGCTCGCGGCGCAACAGTTCCGGGGCATTGGTCTTGGCAAACAGCCGCGTCTCGAAGTCCAGCCCCGGCGACAGGTTCAGATAGGCGTGGCTGGGGCGGGCGAAGCAGTAGCTGCAGCCGTGCTCGCAGCCGCGGTACGGATTGACCGACTGCGCGAACCCCACATCCGGCGACTGGTTGCGGCTGATGATGCTGCGTGCGGTCTCCTCGCTCACCTGGGTGCGCAGGCGCGGGGTGGCGAATTCCTCGCTGTCGTCGGGATGCCAGCCGTCGTCCTCGGCCTGGCTGACGGTTCGTTCGAAGCGGCCCGGCAGATGGCTGCCGGCGCCGCGGCCCTTGATGGCGGTGCTCATCGGCATAGGCTACGCGCCGACCGTCTCGGCGGATGCGACGGCACCGACGGCGGCGCTGAATCTTTCAGGCCGGCACGTACCATTTGGTTGCTTCCCCGGCTTGCGCAGGCATCGAAGGCGATGCCAGCGCCGCAGATCGTGCTCCTCGGTGGCCGGCGCGTCGACGCCGGTTTTCGCCGAGCCCGCACGCCGTCGCGCGCGAACGCCACACGGCAGGCGTCATCCGGCTGCCGCGTGCGCGTGTCATACACCGTGCAGTGCGGTGCCGGTTCGCAGAACCATGTGCCGCCAGCGAGCCAGACGGCCGCTGCACGCGATCAGGCCACTCGCCACCATGCCCAGCCGACGCCGCTTTCGCCGCAACCTCCGCGCCACCCTCTAGAATCCGCCGATGCTCGTGATCGCAACTCTGCAGAACACCTGGGACCGGCTGACCGGCATCCCGCACATCGGCGCCTACCTCACCGCCGCCTACCTGCTGTACATCCTGTGGCTGAGCGGCTGGATCGTGCTGCAGAAACGCGAGCCGGCGGCGACGCTGAGCTGGGTGCTGTCGCTGGCCGCCTTGCCCTACCTGGGCTTCGTCATCTACTACCTGCTGGGCCCGCAGAAGGTGAAACGGCAGCGCCTGCGCCGCGGCCGCTCGCGCTCGGGCATGGAGCACTACAGCAGCGTGTGCCCACCCGACGCCGACTGCACCGAGCTGGCCAAGATCGCCCAGGCCACCACCGGCCTGGCGCCGAGTTCGGCTACGGCGGTGCAGTGGCTGGTCGACGGCGCGGCCACCTACGACGCGATCGTGCGCGACATCGGTGCCGCGCAGCACCACGTGCACCTGGAGTACTACATCTTCAATCCCGACCGCACCGGCACACGCATCCGCGACGCGCTGGTCGAGCGCGCTCGCGCCGGGGTGCGGGTGCGGCTGCTGCTGGATGCGGTCGGCTCCTCGCAGGTGCGCAAGCGCTTCCTGCGGCCACTGCTGGAGGCCGGCGCCGAGGTGGCCTGGTTCCATCCCACCCAGTTGCTGCGGCCGTTCAAGTTCAAGCGGCCCTGGGTCAACCTGCGCACCCACCGCAAGATCGTGGTGATCGACGGCCGCATCGCCTTCACCGGCGGCATCAACGTCACCGACGAGGAGAACGAGGCGCTGCGCGCCGATGCCTACCGCGACCTGCACCTGCGCTGCGAGGGCCACGTGGTCCGCAGCCTGCAGCTGGTGTTCGTGGAGGACTGGCTGTACGCCACCCGGCAGGGCCGCGATGCCTTCGACATGTCGCGGATCTGGCCCAACGACATGCCCAGCCGCGATGCCGGCAGCATCCAGGCACAGGTGCTGGTGTCGGGGCCGGATTCGTCGTGGGAAAGCATCCATCGCCTGCAGGTCGCGGCGATCCACGAGGCGCAGCGGCGGGTATGGCTGGTCACGCCGTATTTCGTGCCGGGCGAGGCCGCGCGCATGGCGCTGACCTCGGCGGCGCTGGGCGGGCTGGACGTGCGCCTGCTGGTGCCCAAGCGCAGCGATTCGCGGCTGGTGACATTGGCCGCGCGCTCTTACTTCGACGAACTGCTGCAGGCCGGCGTGCGGATCTACGAGTACGGCCCGCGCATGCTGCATACCAAGGCGCTGATCACCGACGAGGACCTGTGCCTGGTCGGCAGCGCCAACTTCGACAACCGCAGTTTCCGGCTCAATTTCGAGGTCGCCACGCTGTTCCGCGACCGTGGGCTGACCCGGCAGCTGGCCGAGCTGCTGGAAGGCGAGATGGCCGACGCGGTGCGCGTGCGCGACGACCGCAAGCGCTCGCTGTGGCGCTACCGGCTGCCGGAGGCGGTGGCGCGGCTGACCTCGCCGCTGCTGTAAGCGCGGCGCCCCGGCGCCGGGAGCGGCCCACGCCACGTGGAACCGGCACGCCCGGCGGCGCTACACTGCGCCATCCTTGGGGAGATCGTCATGTACTGGCTCTTTCTGCCGCTCGCACTGGGTGCTTTCGTTCTGGCGTTCACGACGCCGCACATGTGGTTGCTGGTGGTGAGCCTGCTGGCCGCGCTGGCCTTTCTGCTGGCCTGGGCACGCGGCTGGTATGTGGCCAAGATCGGCGATGCCAGCCAGCGCGATGCGATGCCGATGATCGACCCGGCCGAACTGCGCCGGCTGCGCGAGCAGGCCGAGGCGCGCCGCGCCGCGGCCGCCGCCAGCGACGACGCCGCGGCACCGTAAGCGGTTCGCCGACGATGACCAAGCTGAGCGTCAACGTCAACAAGATCGCGGTGCTGCGCAATTCGCGCGGCGGCGACCTGCCCAGCGTGCTCGACGCCGCGCGTGCCTGCCTGGACGCCGGCGCGCACGGCATCACCGTGCACCCGCGCCCGGACCGGCGCCACATCCATGCCGAGGACGTGCTGGCGCTGGCCGAACTGACCCGCGAGCGCGGCGTCGAATTCAACATCGAGGGCAACCCGTTCGCGCCGCCGCGTCCCGGCTATCCGGGACTGATCGCGCTGTGCGCGCAGACGCGTCCGGCGCAGGCCACCCTGGTGCCCGACGGCGACGGCCAACTCACCTCCGACCATGGCTTCGACTTCGGCCGCGACAGCGAGCGTCTGCGCCCGCTGATCGCCGAACTGAAAGCCCTGGGCTGTCGGGTCAGCCTGTTCGTCGATGCCGACAACCCCGACTTGGCGGTGGCGGCCGAACTGGGCGCCGACCGCATCGAGTTGTACACCGGTCCCTATGCCGCCGCGTGGGAGCAGGGCGACAGCGCCGCGGCCGCGCCGTTCGCTGCTGCCGCACGCCGCGCGCAGGCTGCCGGGCTCGGCGTCAACGCCGGCCACGATCTGGCCCAGGCCAACCTAGGCGCGTTCCTGGAGACGGTGCCGCAGGTGCTGGAAGTGTCGATCGGCCACGCGCTGATCGGCGAGGCGCTCTACGCCGGGCTCGACGCCACGGTGAAGGCGTATCTGGCGGCGCTGGCCGGCGCACGCTGAGCGAGGCCGGCAGCGCGGCCTGGCTCCCTGGAACTTGCCGGCGTCGCGGGCGCAGCGATCGCGGACAGCAAGGTTGTCGCGGTCGGCGCAATCCAATCATCCAGGGTCATTCACTGTCTCCTGCAAGCGGGACTCGTGGCTTCCCGCGCACGCGACGCCACCGGCAATGGTGGCGTCGCACCACAGACCGCCTGTTACTGCACGAAGCCGATGCGCTGGACGTCGGCGTTCTTGGCCGCCGCCAGCACCTTGGCCATGGCCTCGTAGTCGGCGTCCGGGCTGGCATCGATGCGCAGTTCGGGCGGATTGCCGGCCGCCTGCGCCATCGCTTCCTGCAGCCGGGGCTGCAGATCGCGCAAGGCCAGCGGCGCGGCATTCCAGAACAACTGGCCACTGGCGTCCAGGCGCAACTGGATCGGGTCCGGTGGCGGCAAGGGCCTGGAAAGTGCCGGCGTCCGCTGCGGCAGGTCCATGGCGATCGTCCGCGTCAGCATCGGCGCGGTGACGATGAAGATGATCAACAGCACCAGCATCACATCGACCAGCGGGGTGACATTGATCTCCGCCAGCGGTCCCCGATTCCCTGCAGCACTGAACGCCATGGCCAGCCTCCTGTGGGTGTTGTGGTGTCGCGCCACCTGCCTACACCCGCGGCGCGGCGCGGCGGGATGCGAGGGGCGGCGACAGGCGGGCAGGCTCGGGAGTGGTCCCGCATCGGACTGCTCAGGCCGGGAGGCGAGCAGGCGAGCGCGAAGCACGCCCGGCCAGGCGGACGACGCGACGCGCCACACGCAGGACCGCAGGCCGGCATCGTCGCAACGGGCAGGGCAGCCAACCGTGCACGCACAAAAAAACGCCACCGTTTCCGGTGGCGTTTGCAGTCGCGTCATGACTGAGGTGTTGCGGTGAAGCGAATTGCGGTGAAGCTTATTGCTGCACGAAGCCGATCTTCTTCATGTCCGAGTTCTTGGCGGCGGCCAGCACCTTGGCCATCACTTCGTACTCGGAATCCGGATTGGCATCGATGCGCAGTTCCGGCTGGTTGGTCGGATCGCGCTGGACTTCGTTTTCCATCATCTGCGGGAGCGCACTCACCGCCACCGGGCTGTTGTTCCAGAACACCTGGTTCGACGCATCGATCCGCAGATCGATCGGCGGCGGCGGATCGCGCAACTGCGGCGGCGGGTTGATGACCCGCTGCGGCAGATCCACGTCGATCGGGTACGTCATGATCGGCGCGGTCACGATGAAGATGATCAACAGCACCAGCATCACGTCGACCAGCGGCGTGACGTTGATGTCGGCCATGGGACCACGGCCGCCTCCTGAGCTGAACGCCATGGCTCAGTTCCCCTTCTCTTTGGTCGCAACGAAGCCGACGTCCAGCATGCCCTGACTCTGCGCGATCTTGGTGATCTCGTTGATCGTGCGCATCTTGGTGGTGCGGTCGCCACGCAGGTTGAGCGGCGGCTGCGGGGTCTGCTGTGCAGCGGTCGAGAAGCGCGACTCCAGGGCTTCCTTGGAAATCGGCTCATCGTTCCAGTACAGCGACCCATCCTCCTTGACCGCCAGGGTGATCGGATTCGGACGCTTGTCGTCCTTGTCCGGATCCTGCTTCAAGTTGGCTTGGGGCAGTTCCACCTTGACCTTGTGGGACATCAGCGGTGCCGTGATGATGAAGATGATCAGCAGCACCAGCATCACGTCCACGAGGGGCGTGACGTTGATGTCGGCCATGGGGCCGCCGCTGTTACCACTACTGAAAGCCATAACGGGCTCCGTTAACGTTGCGTGGACGACTTAGCCGGGATCAGCGAACGCGCGAACCGGTGGCGAAGAAGTCGTGCAGGTCGTGAGCGAAGGTGTCGAATTTGGCGATCACCGAGCTGTTGACCTTGCTGAAGAAGTTGAAGGCGAACACGGCCGGGATCGCGACGAACAGACCGATCGCGGTCATGATCAGCGCTTCACCGACCGGGCCGGCCACGGCGTCGATCGAGGCGGAGCCGGTGGCACCGATCTTGATCAGCGCGCCGTAGATGCCCCACACCGTACCCAGCAGACCGACGAACGGCGCGGTCGCACCGACGGTCGCCAGCAGGGTCATGCCCGACTGCAGCTTGGTGCTTTCGCGGGTTACGGCCTGACGCAGGGCGCGGTCGACGAACTCCGAACGGCTCAGGGTCTCGCCCAGGCCGGTGCCGGTGCCGGCTTCGGCGCGCTGGTGGTGCGCGGCGGCCTGCGCGGCGTCCAGGGCGATCTTCGAGAACGGCTCGGAGGCCGGCTGCTCTTCCATCGCACGGATGGCGTCCTGGGCGTTCGGGGTGTCCCAGAACAGGCTGGTGACGCGGTCGGCCTGGCTCTTCAGACGGGTGGCGCGGAAGATGTTGATGATCGTCCAGTACCAGGACGAGGCGGACATGATGATCAGGGTGATGAGCACCACCCAGGAGACGGCGAAGTCACCCGGCTTGGAGGTCATTTCGGTGATCAGGTGCTCGAAGCCCATCTGCGACAGGGCGTTCGATGCGTTGTTGCCCCCCGCAGCAGCGGCGATGAAAATTTCCTGCAGCATGACGCTTACCTTTGTTGTGTGTGGTGGTGATGAGGGTGGTGCAAAGAGTAGACAGGGTTTGCGGACCGGCGGTGCGCCGGTCCGCGCAACCTTTGTATCAGTTCAGCGCGAAGTTGACCGGGACGCGGACGCGGCCGGCGGTCTTCTGTCCATTGACGACAGCGGCATTGAACCGCCACTTGCGCGCTGCTTCCATGGCGGCGCGGTCCAGGTCGCGGTTGCGGCTGGATTTCTCGACGGCAACGTTCGTGACGTTACCACTGGCATCGACATCGATGATCAGGATCACCTCGCCCTGCGCGCCCGACCGGAATGCAGCCGGCGGGTACTTCGGCGGGTTCATGTTCTTCGACGAAATATCGACGCTAGCGCTGATGTCGGAGGGTGCGGCCGGAGGCGCGGGCGGCGACGGCGGGGTGGCCACATCGTTGGGGCGCGGCTCCGGCACGTCGATCACCGGGGCTTCCGGCGGCGGCGGCAGCGGGGTCGGCTTCGGCGGCGCGAGGTTCTTCACCGGCGGCGGCGGAGTTTCCGGCGGCTTCGGCGGCGGCGGCGGCGGCGGGGGAGGCGGCGGCGGTGCGTCCACCAGGGTGACCATGATGTTGCGTTCCTTCTCCGCCACCGCCTTGGGCGCAACGGCCGGAATCAGCAGCAACATCAGCGCCGCAAGATGCAGCGCGATTACGAAGGCAATACCGATGATGCGCGGCCAGCTGAGGCCGGAGGCGTCATCTTTGTCGTACTGCCGATGGATGACCAGTTGTTCCGTCATGCGCCAATGACTCAATTAAAGGGGGGCGGATTCCGCTGTGGAGCGGAACCCAAGTTCACGCGGCAATGACACCGCAGGAACCTCCAAGCTTATACCAATCCCTGTTACCTGCACTACTTTCAGCACTGGTCTTCGGGGGCTTTTTTTGCGTGCTACTTCAGGTTGATGATCTTCTTGGCGTCTTCCGGCTTTTTGACGCCCTTGGCCAGTGCCTGCTGCGCGGCCTGCTTGGCCTCGGCAACGCGGCCTTCCGAATGCAGCACCTTGGCCAGGTTGAGATAGGTTTCGCCGTCCTTGGACAGCGGCGCCGCCTTCTGCCAGTTCTCGATCGCCTGCGGCAGCTGGTCGGTGTAGTAGTACGACTGCGCCAACGCCAGGTAGGTCTGGTAGTCCGGCTTCAGAATGCCCTTCTGCATGCCTTCGTTGATGACTGCGATGACGTCCTTTTCGTGGCCGTCGGTGTTGGCGTAGATCGAGTACAGCTGCTTGTATTCCTTCTCGTCGGTCAGCTGACCGGCGGCACGCAGCTTGTCCATCACCGCCGCGGCCTTGTCCATCTGGTCGGCCTGCATGTACATGCTGGCCAGGTTGAGCTGGGCCTTCTTGTCGTTGGGCGACTTGGCGGCCAGCGCCTCGGCGGCCTTGACCGCTTCACCGGTCTGGCCGGCTTCGGCGTAGGACGCCATCAGCAGCTGATTCCAGCTGTCCTTCGGCTCCGGCGACGCGGCGATCGCCTGCTTCAGTGCCGGGATCGCTTCCTGGTAGCGCTGCGCCTGGTACAGCGCCTGGCCCTTGAGGATCAGGTCTTCCGGGCGGGTCGACTTGGTTTCGGCGAGGAACTTGTCGAGGGTAGCCAGGCCTTCGGCGGTCTGCTCGTCCTGCAGCTGCAGCTGCGCCAGCATCAGCATCGACTGGTAGTGGCCGTTGTTGTCCAGGCCGTTGAACTGGATCGCCTGCTTCAGGTACGCCTGCGCGGCCTTGCTGTCGTCGAGGTTGTAGGCGGCCTGCGCGGCCAGCTGCGCGGCCAGCGACTTGTCGTACTCGTTGGCGCCGCTGTTGGCCAGGATCTCATCGGCCTGGGCGCGCACCGCCGCGTAGTCCTCGCCCTTGTTGTAGGTGTCGATCAGCTTCTGCAGCTTGCTGCCGAGCTTGGACGACGGCTTGCCGGTCGGCTCCTTGCGCTCGGCATTGGGGAACAGCACCGCCGCCTTCTCGTTCTTCGCATTGCGCGAGGAGCGGTGGTCGGTGCGATCGCTCTGCGCAGCGGCATCGGTCACCACCGCGCCACCGAGGGCGGCGGCGATCACCAGGGACAACAACGCTTGCTTGCGAATGCGGAATTTCATGGGTCACCTCGGTGGAAACCGCCCGGAGCGGCACGGAAGACGGAGCGGCCATTCCTCGGCCGAGCCAGCAAACCTATCAGAAACCTGTACGCCGTGAAAACGTTTTTGGATGCGTTTTCTGTGACAGTGCCGGCGACGGACACAGGGACGACGGACGACTCAGCCGCACTTGGGCGTCCTGCCGGCGCTGCGCGCCTGCGCATACACCGGTTCCAGCGCGGCGACATCGCGCTGCAGTTCGCCGATGCGGGCACTGGGATCGGGGTGGGTGGACAGCCACTGCGGCGGACGTGCGCCGCCGGCGGCCATCATGTTCTTCCACAGATCCACCGCCTGCGCGGGGTCGAATCCGGCCTGCGCCATCAGGCGCTGGCCGACGACGTCGGCTTCGGTTTCCTGCTGGCGCGAACCGGGCAGCAGGAACAGGGTCTGCGCGGTCATGCCGCCGACCTGGCCGACGGTGTCGGCCGCGCCCTGACCGTAGCGGGCACCGGCCAACGCGCCAATCACGCTCAGGCCTGCCTGCGCACCGAGCTGGCGGGTAATGCGTTCTTCGTGATGACGCGAAATGACGTGGCCGATCTCGTGGCCGAGCACGGCGGCGAGCTGGTCCTGGTTCTTGGCCACGCTGAAGATGCCGCTGTTGACCCCGACCTTGCCGCCGGGCAGGGCGAACGCGTTGGGTTCCTTGTCGTTGAACAGCGCGGTTTCCCAGCCGGTGCCGCGCCATTGCTCGGGCAGCTGCGCGACCAGCGTGTTGACCACGCAGCGCACGTAGGCGTTGCGCTTGGGATCGGTGTCCAGCTGTTCCTTGGCCTTGGCTTCGGCGAACGCCTGCGCGCCCATCTGGTCGAGTTGTTGTTGCGAGATGCCGCCCACGACCTGGGTGCGCCCGGTTGGCGATGTCGTCGTCGCACACGCTGCCAGCAGCATCGCCAGCGATGCGCCAAGTACCACTTGCTTCATACGGTCCCCCCTCCTAACACGCGTCGCAGTGTGGGGGGCCGCGTCTTAACATTTCGTCAAACAAACCTTCAGGTTGCGCCAAACCAGTAGAGTCCGGCGACCGCGATGGCGTTGTTGAGCCCGTGCGCGGCGATCGGCGCCCATAGGGTGCCGGTGCGTTTGTACAGCCAGGCGAACGCGGCGCCCATGCCGCCGTAGACCAGCCACAGTTGCGCGGTGGCGGCCAGGCTGTTGCCGGTGGTCCCCGGTACTTCGTGCACCAGGGCAAAGGCGGCGCCGCTGAGCAGCATGCCCAACCGCGGCCGGCCTGCGTCCCACAGCCGCCCGAACAGCACGCGGCGGAACAGCAGTTCCTCGTAGGCCGGGGCGATCACGATCGCGAACACGCACAGGAACAGCGGCATCTGCGCCATCGCGTCCTGCATCAACGGCAGGTTGGTCGGCACCGGTTTGATGCCGATCTGCGCCGCCAGCGCGGAGATCGTCGCGCTGCCGACGAACACCCCGACCGCGACCAGCAGCACCCAGCCCCAGGTCGCGGGTGCGCGCGCCGCCAGCCACGAGGCGCGGCGCTCGGCGGCGCTGGCCGGACGCCGCAGGAAGTACAGCAGCAGCGCCGCGGAGAGCGTGCTGACCAGGGCGATCAGCAACTGCGCCAGCGCCCCCGGCTGGCCGACCTGCTGCGCGACCAGCGCGGCCAGGCGATCGGCAGGCACGCCCTGCGCCTTCAGCTCCATCGCCAGCTGGAAGCCGCGGATCACGCCCCAGACCAGGCCGCTCAGCACGCTCACCGCCAGCAGCACCACCGCCGCCAGCAGCACGTCGAGGAAGAAACCGAGGATCGGCCGGCGCGGGCGGGCCGGCGGCGCGGAAGGCAACGGCAGCGGGGTGGCGGGCAACGGCGGTGCGGTCATCGCGATCCTGTGCGGAAGCGGGCGGAAGGCACAGCGGGACGCCCGCCCCGGCGCACGCCAGGGTGGGGACCGCCAGGGTCAGATATCGAGGTTGGCGACCTTCAGCGCGTTTTCTTCGATGAAGTCGCGGCGCGGTTCGACCACGTCGCCCATCAGCGTGCTGAAGATCTGGTCGGCGGCGACCGCGTCCTCGATGCGCACCTGCAGCAGGCGACGCGTGTCCGGGTTCACCGTGGTCTCCCACAGCTGCTCGGCGTTCATTTCGCCCAGGCCCTTGAAGCGCTGGATCTGGCGGCCCTTCTTGGCCTCCTCGAACAGCCAGGCGTAGGCCTGGGCGAAGCTGGTGATGGCCTGGGTCTTGTTGCCGCGCACGATCTGCGCGCCCTCGCGCACCAGCCCATGCAACTCCCGCGCGATCTCACGCAGCGGCCGCAGCTCGCCGCTCTCGAACACCGCCATCGGCACCACATAGGTGGTCTCCTCGCCCATGTGCCGGCGCTCCACCAGCAGGGTGGCCGGGCGCTGCGCGTTGGACGCCTGGAAACGCAGGCTGTAGCGCGCCGAGCCCAGGCTGCCGCGGTTGAGCACCGCCTGCAGCGCGTCCAGGCTCGGATGCGTCTCGCCCTCGCTCTCGAGCTGGGCCACGTCCAGCGGCGGCAGGTCGATCAGCGCGCTCAGCAGCGCCGGGTCGTAGCGGTGCGCATTGCGCGCCACCGCCTCGTTGGCGCTGGCGAACAGCAGCAGCAGCTTCTCCAGCGCCGCACCGGTGATCGGTGGCTCGTTGCTGGCCGGAACCAGCGCCGCGCCTTCGACCGCGCTGCTGGCCAGGTAGGCGTTGAGCGCGTTGTCGTCCTTCAGGTACAGCTCCTGCTTGCCCTGCTTGAGCCGGTACAGCGGCGGCAGGCCGATGTAGACGTAGCCGCGCTCGATCAACTCCGGCATCTGCCGGTAGAAGAAGGTCAGCAGCAGGGTACGGATGTGCGCGCCGTCGACGTCGGCGTCGGTCATGATGATGATGCGGTGGTAGCGCAGCTTGTCCGGGTTGTACTCGTCGCGGCCGATGCCGGTGCCCAGCGCGGTGATCAGCGTGCCGACCTGGTCGGAGGACAGCATGCGGTCGAAGCGCGCGCGCTCGACGTTGAGGATCTTGCCGCGCAGCGGCAGCACTGCCTGGTTCTTGCGATTACGGCCTTGCTTGGCCGAGCCGCCTGCCGAGTCGCCCTCGACGATGAACAGCTCCGACAGCGCCGGATCCTTTTCCTGGCAATCGGCCAGCTTGCCGGGCAGGCCGGCGATGTCCAGCGCACCCTTGCGACGGGTGAGGTCTCTTGCCTTGCGCGCGGCCTCGCGGGCGCGGGCGGCATCGACGATCTTGCCGGCGATGGCCTTGGCCTCGTTGGGGTTCTCCTGCAGGAACTCCTCCAGGCGCGCGCCGAAGGCGTTCTCCACCGCCGGGCGCACGTCGGAGCTGACCAGCTTCTCCTTGGTCTGGCTGGAGAAGCTGGGATCCGGCACCTTCACCGACAGCACCGCAATCATGCCTTCGCGCATGTCGTCGCCGGTCAGGTTGATCTTGGCCTGCTTGGCGATGCCGTTCTGCTCGATGTAGGTATTGAGCACGCGGGTCAGCGCGCCGCGGAAGCCGGCCAGGTGGGTGCCGCCGTCCTTCTGCGGGATGTTGTTGGTGAAGCAGTACATCGTCTCCTGGTAGGAGTCGGTCCACTGCAGCGCCACGTCCACGGTGATGCCGTTGTGCTCGCCGGTGACAGAGATCACGTTCGGGTGCAGCGGGGTCTTCAGCTGCGCGAGGTGCTCGACGAAGCTGCGGATGCCGCCCTCGTAGTGGAAGTCGTCGCGGCGCCCCTCGCCGCGCTCGTCGGCGAGCACGATCTTGACCCCGGAATTGAGGAAGGACAGCTCGCGCAGGCGCCGGGCCAGGATGTCGTAGTGGAACTCCACGTTGTTGTGGAAGGCCACCACCGACGGCCAGAAGCGTACGGTGGTACCGCGCTGGGTGGTCTCGCCGAGCTTGACCAGCGGCGCGACGGCCGCGCCGTTGCTGAATTCCTGCTGGTAGTGCGAGCCGCCCTGGAACACGTCCAGCAGCAGCTTCTCCGACAGCGCGTTGACCACGCTGACGCCCACGCCGTGCAGGCCGCCGGACACCTTGTAGCTGTTGTCGTCGAACTTGCCGCCGGCGTGCAGGACGGTCATCACCACTTCGGCGGCGGAGACCTCACGGCCGAGCTTGGCGCTCATCTGCGCGTGCTTGCCGACCGGGATGCCGCGGCCATTGTCCGACACCGAGACCGAACCATCGGCGTGGATCGTCACCGCGACGTGGTCGGCATGCCCGGCCAGGGCTTCGTCGATGGAGTTGTCGACGACCTCGAACACCATGTGATGCAGACCGGTGCCGTCATGGACGTCGCCGATGTACATGCCGGGCCGCTTGCGGACCGCCTCCAGGCCTTCCAGGGCGGTGATGCTGTTGGCGTCGTAGTTGCCGTTGCTGGGCGGGGTGTTCTGTTCGTCGGTCATGCGGGTGCCGTAGGCTCCACGAGGCGGCGAAGACAGGCCGGGGCCGGTTCGCGCCGCTGGATAGGGGATTGGCGGAAATTATAGCAGCCCGGGCCGCCGGACCCGCGGCGGCCTAGGAAACGGCCAGGATCTGGCCATGTTCCACGTGGAACCGGGCGATCTGCAGGCTGGCGTCGGCCAGCGCCTGCGGCGTCTCGGTGGCAGTGACGAAGACCTGCGCCGGCCCGGCACATAGGCGCTGCAGCACCCGGGCCTGGTGGTGGCGGTCCAGCTCCGAGCCCAGATCGTCCAGGGCGATCACCGGCCATTCGCCGCGCTGCTCGGCGTAGTCCTCGGCCTGCGCCAGCAGGCAGGCCAGGGCGGTGAGCTTGGCCTGGCCGCGGGAGAGCGCATCACGGCCGGGAATCTCGGCAAAACTGAGGCTCCAGTCGGCCCGGTGCGGACCGGCAGAGGTATAGCCGAGCTGACGGTCGCGTTCCCGGTTGAGCAGTAGCGCGTCGGCCAGCGACACCTCCTGGCGGCGCCAGCCGGGCGCGAACTGCAGATGTGAGATACCCAGCGCTGGCGCCAGATCCGGGGCGAGGGCGAGCAGACGCTGAAGCAGGCGGTCCAGGTAGTCCTGGCGGCGCGAGGTCAACGGCTCACCAGACTCGGCGAGCTCGTGATCCCAGGCATCCAGCGCCGCGCCGCTGCCGCCGCTCTTGAGCAACGCATTGCGCTGCTTGAGCGCGCGGGCGTAGCGCCGCCACAGGGACAGGAAGTCAGGTTCCACGTGGAACAAACCCCAGTCGACGAAGCGGCGGCGGGGCTCGCCGCCGCCGCTGACCAGCAGGTGGCTGCCCGGCTCGAAGGTCACCACCGCCAGCGCCGCACACAGGGTGCCGAGGTGGGCAACGTCCTGGCCGTCGAGGCGGCCACGCCATTCCTGGCCGCTGTGGCGCAGTCCGGCGCGGCGCCGGCGTGTAGTGCCGACCTCAGCCGACTGCTCCTGCCATTCGACGAAGACGTCCAGCGCGTCCTGGCCCTGGCTGACCAGTCCATCGCGCACGCGTCCGCGGAAGCTGCGGCCATACGCCATCAGGTGCATCGCCTCGAGCACCGTGGTCTTGCCGGCGCCGTTGTCGCCGGTGATCAGGTTCAGTCCAGGCGCGGGCGCCAGCTCGAGCGCCGCGAACCGGCGCAGGTGGTGGAAGTCGAGGCGGGAGACGTGCATGCGGGGATAGAGGCGAAGGCGCTCGCACCGGGCGCACGCAGATCGGGGCTTGGGGTAGGGCGGCAGCATACCCAAAACGGCTGGTGGGCGCTGTCAGGACGGCCGCGCTCGGGAAACTGGCAGCGCTGCGTGCCAGCAACCTCCGCATCATTGGGAGGACGGACTCCCGCGGGACGGTGGAGGCGTGGGTAAGAGGGTCGGCCAGGCGATCACAGGCACGTTGTCTTGCCGCACGGTCTCCTGGCGCTTCGATAATGGTGTGATCCCGCCGAGGTGCCGGAGCCCGTCTCTTTGCAGACACAGTCACGGCCGATGCGTTTTGGCCGGGTAATGCAAGGGTGCAAGCTGCGCGGGCCTCCCATGGCAACGGATCCCTCTCAGTGCGGGAGCGTTGATCTTGGAGCCCAACAAAAAGAAAACCCGGCACGAAGGCCGGGTCGCTTTCGCATGTGTTCCACGTGGAACACGAACGGGAACCGTCAGAGACGCAGCGGCATCACCACATGACGGGAGCGGGCGCTGCTGGCTTCCCGGACCAGCGCCGAGGAGTTGGCGTCGCGCAGCTGGATCACCACGAACTCCTCGCGCAGCGCGGACAGGGCGTCGAGCAGGTAGTTCACGTTGAAGCCGATCGCCAGGTCGCTGACCTTGGTGTCCGCTTCCACTTCTTCCTGCGCTTCTTCCTGTTCCGGGTTATGCGCGCTGATCTTCAGCTGGCCCGGCGAGACTTCCACGCGCACGCCGCGGTACTTTTCGTTGGACAGGATCGCCGCACGCTGCAGCGCTGCGCGCAGGATCTCGCGATCCAGCTTGACCTCGCGGTCGGCACCGATCGGGATCACCGCTTCGTAATCGGGGAAGCGGCCGTCGATCAGCTTGGAGGTGAAGGTGACATCGTCGCGCTTGACCCGCACGTGCGCACGACCGACTTCCAGCTCGACTTCGCGCTCGCCGCCTTCCAGCAGGCGCTGCAGCTCGGTCACGCCCTTGCGCGGCACGATGATCTGGCGCTTGGCGCCGCCGGCGTTCTCCAGCTCGGTCTCGCACAGCGCCAGGCGATGGCCGTCGGTGGCCACGCAGCGCAGGGTCTGGTCGCGCAGGTCGAACAGCAGGCCGTTGAGGTAATAACGCACGTCCTGCTGCGCCATTGCGAACGCGGTGCGCTCGATCAGTTCCTTCAATGCCGCTTCCGGAACGACCACGCGCTCGGTGGCTTCCACTTCGTCGACCGAGGGGAAGTCGTTGGCCGGTAGCGTGGCCAGGGTGAAGCGGCTACGCCCGGCCTGTACGGTGATCTTGTCGCCGGACTGCGAGACGGTGACCTTGCTGCCGTCGGGCAGGGCCCGCACGATCTCGAACAGCTTGCGCGCCGGGATCGTGGTTTCGCCGTCCTGGGCATCGTCGACCGCAATGCGCGAGACCATTTCCACTTCCAGATCGGTACCGGTCAGCGACAGCTGGCCACCCTGCACCTGCACCAGGAAGTTGGCCAGAACCGGCAAGGTCTGGCGGCGTTCGACCACATTGACGACTTGCGCCAATGGCTTGAGGAAGGCTTCGCGCTGCAGTGTGAAACGCATGTGGTTCCGTGCCCCTATGCTTTAAAAGATGTGGAATAAATCAAAAGCTTGGTGGTGATGGTAGAGCGAAATTCGGTGCAAATGTAGCTCAAACCACTGAAAACAAAAGATTTTTAGCGCCCTCAATCCCGTGTACTACTGTCCCGGAACTGGTGGGGAAACCTGTGGATAGTTTTGCCGTCGCCGCCGCGTCGCGCTTTATCCACAGTTTCTCCCGGATTTGTCGCGAAGTCATGCACCGATTTATCCGGCGTCCGCCACCCGGGCCGCCGCACTACTCGCTGAGCTTGCGGATCAGCTTGTCCCAGTCTTCGCGGAGCTTGCCGTCGGTTTCCATCAGGTGCTTGATCTGCCGGCAGGCGTGCAACACGGTGGTGTGGTCGCGCCCGGCGAACGCATCGCCGATCTCCGGCAGGCTGTGTTCGGTCAGTTCCTTGGTCAGCGCCATCGCCACCTGCCGCGGCCGCGCCAGCGAACGCGTGCGCCGCTTGGACAGCAGGTCCTTGATCTGCAGGCCGTAGTAGTCGGCCACGGTCTTCTGGATGTTGGGGATGCCGATCGCCTGCTGCTGCGCGCGGAGCAGGTCGCGCAGGGTTTCCTGGGCGAACTCGGTGGTGATCGCGCGGCCGGTGAAGTTGGCGCGTGCCGCCAGCGTGTTGAGCGCGCCTTCCAGGTCGCGCACGTTCGAGCGCATCTTCTTGGCGATCAGGAACGCCACGTCGTCGGGGATCTCCGCGCCGCGCTCGCGCGCCTTGGCCAGCACGATCGCCGCGCGGGTCTCGAAATCGGGTGGATCGATCGCCACCGACAGGCCCCAGGCCAGGCGCGACTTCAGCCGCGGCTCCAGGCCCTCGACCTCGCGCGGGTAGCGGTCGCAGGTCAGGATGATCTGCTGGCGGCCGTCGAACAGCGCGTTGAAGGTGTGGAAGAACTCTTCCTGGGTGCGGTCCTTGCCGGCGAAGAACTGGATATCGTCGATCAGCAGCGCGTCCACCTGCTGGAACTGGCGCTTGAACTGGTCCATGGTCTTGTCCTGCAGCGCACGGATCATCGCGCTGAAGAACTGTTCCGAGCGCAGGTACATCACCCGCGCGTTCGGATTCTGCTCGCGCATGGCGTTGCCGGCGGCGAACATCAGGTGGGTCTTGCCCAGGCCGGTGCCGCCGTACAGCAGCAGTGGGTTGTGCGCGCGGTCGCCGGGCTTCTGCGCGGCCTGCACCGCCGCGGCCAGGCCGAGCTGGTTGCTGCGGCCTTCGACGAAGTTGGCGAAGGTGTAGTGCGAATCGAGGTTGCCGGCGAACGGCTCCAGCAACGGCGGCGCCGGCGTGCGTGCGGCCGCGGTCTCGCTGGGCGGGGCGGCCGCCGGTTCCGGCGCGCGCGGACGCGAGCCGACCTGCAGCAGCACCTCGCCGCTGCCGGCGAAATAGGTCAGCAGTTCGCGGATGCGCGGCAGGTAGCGCTCGCGCACCTGCTCGACGATGAAGGCGTTCGGGGCGTACAGCACCATGCTGTTGTCATGGCGCTGTTCGGCTTGCAGCGGTTTCAACCAAGTGTGAACGTCCTCGGCTGGAAATTCGGCTTCCAGACGTTCCAGGCAACGGGGCCAAGCATCCATCAGATCTAAATTCGTCGATAGACCGGGCATGAAGGGCGCGCTCGGGCGCGGCGCATTCGGCCGGTGGGAGAGGAAAGCGGATGGATCAGACTACCACCGGCGCGCAGGGTCGGGAATGGTTTTCCCACGGCTATTCACAGATCCATCCACAGGCCGGGCGCGGCCGTGCTCCGTTCCGGTCGTCACAGGGAGTTGACCGCGGCGTAAGGGGTCCTATAGAATTTCCGGTTCTTTCCGCCCCATTCAGATCAGAGCGCCCCGATGGCCACCAAGCGCACCTTCCAGCCCAGCAACCTCAAGCGCAAGCGCGACCACGGCTTCCGTGCCCGTATGGCCACCGCCGACGGCCGCAAGATCCTGGCCCGTCGCCGCGCCAAGGGCCGCAAGCGCCTGAGCGCTTGATTGCTTCGCCGCCCCAGGCGGCGCCTGCAATCCGGACCGTGAATCATCCCGACCCGCGTAGGCGATTTCCTCGCTCTGCGCGGGTTCGCACGTCTGCGGAATACCGCGTCGTGTTCGATGCCGCGCGCCGCTGTTCCGAGCCGCTGATGAGCCTGCACTGGCGCAGTGCGCCGCACCCGGCGCGGCTGGGTCTGGCGGTGTCGCGCAAGGTCGACAAGCGCGCGGTCGTGCGCAATCGCATCAAGCGCGTGCTGCGCGAGGCCACGCGGCAGTTGTTGCCGTGGCTGAAGCCCGGCGACTACGTGGTGGTGGCGCGCAGCGCCGCCGCCCAGGCCAGCGGCGAGCAGCTGCGCCAGGCCTATCTGCGCCTGCTGCGTCGCGCCGGCGCATTGCCGGCCCCGGCCGCGGACGGCACAATGCCGCCGCCCGATCGTCCTTCTTCCCCCACATCCACGTCAGAACCTGCTTCTGGCTGAGCCGAGCTTGCCTGTCCGATGAACCAGACCCGCCTTTTCCTGATTTTCGCCTGGCTGATGGTCGCGGCGCTGTTGTGGATGGAGTGGAACAAGGAACACGCGCCGAACGCCACCGCGGCGACGGTCGCGGCAGCGACCACGGTGCCGCCGGCGCAGGACGCCGATGCCGGCGCCACGCATGCGCCGGCCGTTCCGCAGGCCACGGTGCCCGGCACCGCGCCGGCCAGCACCACGCCCGAGACCGCCGCGGCCAGCGCCGCGCCGCGGGTCACCGTCACCACCGACGTGCTGCGCCTGACCCTGGACGGCCGCAGCGTGTTCGACGCCGATCTGTTGCTGTTCCCGCAGACCAAGCAGCCGGGCAGCCCGCCGGTGCAGCTGCTGACCGAGGACGCGGCGCATCCGTACACCGCCACCAGCGGCTGGGTCGGCGAGCACAACTCGCCGTCGCCGGGCCCGGGCGGCTTCCGCCCCGAACACCCGGGCCAGGAGTACGTGCTGGCCAAGGGCCAGGACAGCCTGCAGGTGCCGTTCGTGTGGAATGGCCCGGACGGCGTGACCATCCGTCGTGTGTACACCCTGCAGCGCGGCCATTACGCCGTGCAGGTGCGCGACGAGGTCGTCAACCACGGCAGCAAGCCGTGGCAGGGCTACGTGTTCCGCAAGCTGAGCCGGGTGCCGACCATCGTCAGCCGCGGCATGACCAACCCGGATTCCTTCAGCTTCAACGGCGCCACCTGGTTCAGCCCGGCCGACGGCTACCAGCGTCGTGCGTTCAAGGACTACCTGGAAGACGGCCCGCTCAACCAGACCATCTCCGGCGGCTGGATCGCGCTGCTGCAGCACCACTTCTTCACCGGCTGGATTCCGCAGGCCGACCAGCAGGCGCTGTACGTGCTGTCCAACGACGGCCCGCGGCATGTGATCGAAGCGCGCGGCCCGGGCTTCACCGTGGCGCCGGGCGCCAGCGCCAGCACCGAGGCGCGGCTGTGGGTCGGCCCGAAGCTGGTCAGCCAGATCGCCAAGGAGAACGTGCGCGGCCTCGACCGCGTGGTCGACTACAGCCGCTTCTCGCTGATGGCGCTGCTCGGCCAGGGCCTGTTCTGGATCCTCAGCCACCTGCACAGCCTGCTCGGCAACTGGGGCTGGTCGATCGTCGGCCTGGTGGTGCTGCTGAAGTTGATGCTGTATCCGCTGTCGGCCGCGCAGTACAAGAGCATGGCCAAGATGCGCAAGTTCCAGCCGCGCATCCAGCAGCTCAAGGAGCGCTACGGCGACGACAAGCAGAAGTTCCAGACGGCGATGATGGAGCTGTACAAGAAGGAGAAGATCAACCCGATGGGCGGCTGCCTGCCGGTGCTGATCCAGATGCCAATCTTCTTCGCCCTGTACTGGGTGCTGGTGGAGTCGGTGGAACTGCGCCAGGCGCCGTGGTTCGCCTGGATCCAGGACCTGACCGCGCGCGATCCCTATTTCATCCTGCCGGTGATCAACGTGGCGGTGATGTGGCTGACGCAGAAGCTGACGCCGTCGCCGGGCATGGATCCGGTGCAGGCCAAGATGATGCAGTTCATGCCGCTGGTGTTCGGCGTGATGATGGCCTTCGTGCCGTCCGGTCTGGTGCTGTACTGGGTCACCAACGGTTCGCTGGGTCTGCTGCAGCAGTGGTGGATGACCAAGCGCCACGGCGAACCGGCCACTGCCGGTGGTGGCGGCAGCGGCAAGCCGCCGGCCAAGGCCAAGAAGTAAACACGACAACGCCCGCCCTCCGGCGGGCGTTGCGCATGCGGCCGGGGAAGGCGCCGGCGTCTGCGCTGTTCCCGTAGCGCCTTGCTCGCGAGTCCGTGGTCATGCGCAAGCGCCATCGTCCGTTGTCGCCGTCCGTCGCCGTGATCGGCCTGCTCGCCTTGGCGCTGGCCGCGTGCCAGCGCACGCCTGCTGACAGCGCGGCGACGCCGTCCAAGCCCGCGACATCGGCGCCGGCGATCGCCATTCCAGGCTCTCCCGCATTGCAGGCCCAGGCGACGACGCTGCTGCAGGGCCTGCAGGCGCAGCTGGCGGCGCAGCGCAAGATCATCGTGTTGCTGGCCGACGAGGCCAAGCAGTCGCAGGCCGACCGACAGACCTCCAGCAGCGTCGGCCAGCAGCTGTTCCACGAGGGCCTGGAGCGCCGCGAGACGCTGGCAAAGCAATTCGATGCGCTGCTGGCGCTGCCCGACCCGCAGCGGTTCGCCGCGGTCGGCAGCCTGCTGGACTACGTCGAATCGGCGCCGGACCTGTACGACGCCGACCGCCTGGCATTCCGCGAGATTCTCGCCGACTGGCAGGTGCGCATCGGCAAGGACTCCTCGCTGCCGGCGATCAAGCTGCACCAGCGCATCGGCGAAGACCTGGAAGCGCTCGACGAGATCGAACGCACCTACAACCGCGAGATCACCGCAATCTTCAGCCGCTTCGATCGCACCCGCGCGATCGTGCAGAAGCGCGAGAAGTGGGAGGACTATGTCGCCCACCTGGGCACGCTGTACACGCGCGAGGCGATCCTGCGCGACTACGGCGTGATCACCCCGTACCCGATGTCGATGAAGGACAGCGACCGCGAGGTGTTCGGCCGCGACCTGCCGCCGAAGACCGTGGTGCTGAGTTTCGACGACGGCCCGCATCGCGAATACACCGACGAGATCGTGGCCATCCTCAAGCGCTACGACGTGCCGGCCACGTTCTTCGAAGTCGGCCGCAACCTGGGCAAGCTGGAGCCGGATGGCAAGGTCGATCTGTCGCCGCTGGCCAGCGTCAGCCGCAGCCTGATGGAGCAGGGCTACACCGTCGGCAACCACAGCCTGACCCACGCGCAGCTGTCCAAGGAAACCGGCGCCGCGCTGCGCAGCCAGATCCTCGACACCGACCGCATGCTGCGCGCGGTCGATGCCAAGCGTGCGCCGCTGTTCCGCTTTCCCTATGGCGCGCGCAACGCCGAGGGCATGCAGATCCTCGGCGAGGCCGGACTGAAGTCGGTGATGTGGAACGTGGATTCGCTGGACTGGGCCGACCCGGTGCCGGAGTCGATCGTGCAGCGCGTGCTCGAGCAGGTCGGCCGCGAGCAGCGCGGCATCCTGCTGTTCCACGACATCCACGAACGCACGGTCAAGGCGCTGCCGCAGATCCTGGACCGGCTCAGCGCCGACGGTTACCAGTTCGCCGCCTGGAACGGGCGCGACTTCAGCGTGGCGCGCGCGGCCAGCAACGCCGCCGCACCGGCGGTGACCAGCGGCTACGACAAGTCGTGGGCCATCGTCATCGGCATCGACGACTACGCGCACTGGCCCAAGCTGCAGTACGCGGCCAACGATGCGCAGGCCATCGCGCAGACGCTGACCGGCAGCTTCGGTTTCCCGTCGTCGCAGGTGATCGTGCTGAAGAACCAGGAGGCGACCCGCAACAACATCCTGGCCGCTTTCCACGATCGCCTCGCACACGGCGGCGTCGGCAAGAACGACCGCGTGTTCGTGTTCTTCGCCGGCCACGGCGCGACCCGCAAGCTGGCCTCCGGGCGCGACCTGGGCTACATCATCCCGGCCGACTCGGACCCGGCGCAGTTCGCCACCGACGCGATTCCGATGACCGAGATCCAGGACATTGCCGAAAGCCTGGAAGCCAAGCACGTGCTGTTCGTGATGGACGCGTGCTACAGCGGCCTGGGTCTGACCCGCGGCGGCGGTACCAGCGCCTACCTGCGCGAGAACGCGCGGCGCATCGCCCGGCAGATGCTCACCGCCGGCGGCGCCGACCAGCAGGTCGCCGACAGCGGCCCCAATGGCCATTCGGTATTCACCTGGGTGCTGTTGCAGGCGCTGTCGGGCAAGGCCGACCTCAATGGCGATGGTCTGATCACCGGCACCGAGCTGGCCGCCTACGTGGCGCCGGCGGTGTCGAGCATCTCGCAGCAGACGCCCGCGTTCGGCAGCCTGCCCGGTTCGCAGGGCGGCGAGTTCGTGCTGCAGGTACCGGAGGGCGAAGAATTCCTCACCGCCAGCACCCAGCAACTGTCCTCGGCGGCGATCGCGATGAACGACCGCGTCGATGCGGCCGCGCCCGCATCGACCGCGACCCCGAACGCCGGCGCCAGCAGCGCCGACGCACCGCCCGCTGCGTCCAAGCCGGCGGTGGTGGTCAAGGACCTGCAGGGCGGCGAGCGACCGCTGGCGGTGCCGGCCGCGGCCGGCCCGGTGTCCGACCGCCAGCGTGCGCAGCGCGCCAACGACCGCGGCCTGCAGCTGTACAAGGAGAAGCGCTACGACGAGGCCGAAGCGCAGTTCACCGAGGCGCTGAAGCTGCGCCCGGACTTCGCGCTGGCGGCCAACAACCTGGGCTTCATCTACTATCGCCAGGGCAAGTACGCGCAGGCCGTGCGCTGGCTGGAGAACACGCTGAAGATCGATCCCTCGCGCGCGGTGGCCTACGTCAACCTGGGCGACGCCTACCGCCAGCTCGGCGATGCGGCCAAGGCCAAGCGCGCGTTCCAGACCTATCTGGAGCTGCAACCCAACGGGGCGTCGGCCGCCTACGTCCGCGGCCAGCTGCAAACGCTGTGATCCATCGCGCCGCCGAACCTGTCGCCTTCGCCATGCCGCCTTCCGCCACCGAGACCATCGCCGCCATCGCCACCGCTCCCGGCGCGGGTGGCGTCGGCGTGGTGCGCGTGTCCGGTGCGGCGGCGGCGGCCATCGCCGAGGGGCTGGGCCTGGGCACGTTGGTGCCGCGCAGCGCCCGCTACGCGCGTTTTCGCGACGCGCACGGCGAGATCGTGGACGACGGCATCGCGCTGTGGTTTCCGGCGCCGCGCAGCTTCACCGGCGAGGACGTGCTGGAACTGCAGGCGCATGGCAGTCCGGTGCTGCTGCGGCACCTGGTGGCGCGCTGCTGCGAACTCGGCGCGCGGCCGGCACGCCCGGGCGAGTTCAGCGAGCGCGCCTTCCTCAACCGCAAGCTCGACCTGGCCCAGGCCGAGGCGATCGCCGACCTGATCGCCGCCGGCGACTTGCGTGCGGCGCGCGCCGCACGGCGCTCGCTGGACGGGGTGTTTTCGCGGCGCGTCGACGATCTGGCCGAACAACTGATCCGCCTGCGCATCCACATCGAAGCGGCGATCGATTTCGCCGACGAGGCATTGGACACGCTGGGCGGCGAGCAGGTCCGTGCCGGCCTGGCGCAGGCGCGCACGGATCTGACGCAGCTGCGTGCCGACGCCGAACGCGGCCGGCGCCTGCGCGATGGCCTGCACGCGGTGCTGGTCGGCCCGCCGAATGCCGGCAAGAGTTCGCTGCTCAATGCGCTGGCCGGCAGCGACCGCGCCATCGTCACCGACATCGCCGGCACCACCCGCGACACCTTGCACGAGACCGTGCGCCTGGACGGCGTGGAACTGACCCTGGTCGACACCGCCGGCTTGCGCGAGGGCGGCGATGCGATCGAGCGCGAGGGCATGCGCCGCGCGCGCCAGGAACTGCAGCGCGCCGACCTGGCGCTGATCGTGCTGGATGCGCGCGACGCCGAGGCCGGCCAGGCCGCGATCGCCGATGCCATCGCCGATGTGCCGCAGCGCCTGTGGATCCACAACAAGAGCGACCTGCTCGCTGCCGTGCCCGCCGCCAGCGCCGAGCGCGTCTACGTTTCCGCCGCCACCGGCAGCGGGCTGGAGCAGTTGCACGCGCAGTTGCGCGCGATCGCCGGTGCCGCGGCCGGCGAGGGTAGCGACGGCGAGTTCTCCGCGCGCGCCCGCCACGTCGACGCGCTGCAGCGCGCCGCGACGCATGCCGACGCGGCGGCGGTCGAACTGCAGCACGAACGCCTGGAACTGGCCGCAGAAGAGCTGCGCCTGGCCCATGCCGCGCTCGGCGAGATCGTCGGCACGCTCAGCGCCGACGATCTGCTCGGGCGGATCTTCTCCAGTTTCTGCATCGGGAAGTGAGATAGGGTCTATGGATGTCCACTGAAGTCTGCTGATGTGCCTGTAATCCCCATAGATAAAGGGATTTTTGTCTACTGAGTGATTCGGTGATACCGTCATAGCCACTCGTTTTTATGTCCAAATTTGGCACCAAGTAGCTGGATTTTTCACTTTCATCCTTCTACTTGGACATGCGGAGGATGAGATGGCACTGACCGACACTGCGCTCAAGGCACTCAGGTCCAGGGACAAGACCTATACGGTCACCGACGACCGGGGGCTGTATGTGGAGGTCTTCCCGACCGGGGGTGTTGTCTGGCGATACCGCTATCGGCTAAACGGCAAGTACGAGAAGCTGACGCTGGGCAAATACCCCGCGTTGACGCTGAAGAATGCGCGCTTGAAGCGGGACGAGGCAGCCCAGCAAGTGGCGATGGGAGAGTCGCCGGCAAAGAAGAAGCAGCAGGAGAAAGTGGCTGGAGCAGAAGACGCTACCTTGGCCGAATTTGCCGAGCGCTTCTTCAAGGACATCCAGTCACGCGACCGCAAGGACATGACCATGCCTCGCCGCTACCTGGAAAAGGACATCCTGCCGCACATCGGCAGCAAGCGGATCAGGGACATCACCGCCGAGGACGTGCGCAGCGTCATCTGGCGCAAGAAGGCGCAAGGTTTCGACGCCGCCGCCGGCCAGGTGCGCGGGCTGCTCAAACGCATGTTCGACTACGCACTGACCTGCGGCCTGATCCAAGCTAACCCGGTCATGGCCCTGCCGATGCGGCACGTCTACCGCGCCGCCGCCCGCGACCGGGCACTGACGCCGGACGAAATACGGCAGTTCCTGCGCACCATGCAGACCTCCAACATCCGCCGCCAGTTCAAGATCGCCTTCCAATTGATCCTGATGACCCTGGTGCGCAAGTCCGAGCTGATGCTGGCACAGTGGAAGGACGTGCATCTGGACGAAGGCGAATGGCACATCCCGGTCGAGAACTCCAAGACCGGCAAGCCGCACATCGTCTACTTGTCCACGCAGGCACAGACCCTGTTCAAGGAACTCAAGCCGCTGGCCAGCAGCAGCGTCTGGGTGTTGCCGGGGCGCGGCACCCTGGCCAAGCCCTTTGCCAACAACGCGCTGAACCAGGCGCTGAAGGTGTCATTGCAGGGGCAGGAGATCCCCGCCTTCACCATCCATGACCTGCGGCGCACTGCTTCGACCCTGTTGCACGAGCAGGGCTGGCCTTCGGATGTGGTGGAGAAGGCGCTGAACCACACCATCGGCGGCGTGCGGGGCGTCTACAACCGGGCGGAATACGCCGAGCAAAGGCGAGAGATGTTGCAGGCGTGGTCGGACTACATCGACGGGCTGGTGCCGTCGGGAAATCTGGTGATCGGTGCCGGCTCGGCGTGACGGCGGCCTTTTCCTTTTCTGGGTAGGGCCGTTGTCCCTTGCGTGCCATTCTCTTGTTGCTTTTCCCTCTTCCCTTTGGCTGGCCAAAAGCCCGGCAATTCATTTTCGCTTATTGCTGCTTTTTCCCGGCTTGGGCAGCGTCCTGGCAGCGTCCTCCAGCATCCGCACATTGGCATCTGCACCTTCGGCCTCCAACAAGGCCCGCCGCTGGACGGCGAACTGCTCATATTGGTTCTCAGCGTGGGCGTCGGCCTGCTTCTTGGAGATACGGCCTGCGTCGGTGAGTACATCGCGTTCGTTGAAGGTCAGGAAGGCATCGAGCCGCTCCGCCCAGTTCTTCAGGAACACTTCCTTACGCCGGCGAGCCTGATCCTCGGCGAAGTCCAGCCACATCGTGACAATGCGGTTGAGTTCGCTAATTTCCGATTCCCGCAGGTAATTCTTGGCAACGGTCACATCGGCCTTCTGTACGCTGCCGGATTTCCAGGTCGTCAGCCCCATGTTGGGCAGGCGGCTGTCGGCACGCTCGGTAATCAGTTCGGCGGCGGTCTTGCCGGTGACGGCGAAGTGCAGCTTGTTTTGAATGAAGCGGAAGAACTGGGTGGTTTCCGGCAACGTGGGCGAGTAGTCCGCCGCCATCGAGAAAATCTCGCGCACCCGCAGGTACATCCGGCGTTCGCTGCCCCGAATGTCGCGGATACGTTCGAGCAGCTCATCGAAGCGGTCGGGAACGGCGGAACCGGCGACGGGCGGGTTCTTCAGGCGTTCGTCGTCCAGCGTGAAGCCCTTGACCAAGTACTCCGCCAAGCGCTCCGTGGCCCAGCGGCGGAATTGTGTGCCCCGTGGCGAGCGCACCCGGTAGCCAACCGCCAGAATCGCTTCCAAGCTGTAGTAGGCCACCCGGTAGTTCTTGCCATCAGAGGCAGTTGTCAACCAATGGTTGACAACTGCCTCGGGCCGCAACTCCCCCTCGGCAAAGATCGCCTTCAGGTGCTTGGCGACGTTCTGCTTGCTGGTCTGGAATAGTTCGGCCATGCCTGCCTGCGGCAGCCACAGCGTATCGGCCACGAAGCGGCATTCGACGCGGGTACGTCCGTCCTCGGTTTCGTAGAGCAGGAATTCGCCGGGTAGAGGCTGAAGTTGGTCGGTCATGAGCAGTACCCGCGCGAAATTTGCAGGAGAGCAGGAAGATCCGTCATCCATCTGCCCCCTAAACCCACCCGGCCGACAGTGCTTCCGCCTGCTGCAACACTGTCTGGACAGCGGCATCCTGCAAATCAGGCGGATAGCCGTATTTGCGCAAGATACGCTTAACCAACACGCGCATCCGGGCACGCGCCGAATCGCGATGTGCCCAGTCAACCGAGACATTGCTTTTCAGGCTGACTAGCAATTCATGGGCAATCACCTTGAGATTGTCATCGCCAATTATTTGCACTGCCGATTCGTTTTCAGCCAGCGCGTCATAAAAGGCGATTTCTTCGTCGCTGAGCCCGGACTCCTCCCCACGCTGTCGCGCCGCTCGAATGTCCTTCGCCAACTGGATGAGTTGCTGCAACACCTCGGCGGTGGTGATAGCGTTGGCGTGGTAGCGGGCCACGGCATCTTCCAGCCGTTCGGAAAACGCCCGCGTCTCGACGATATTGGCCTTGCTGCGCGAGCGGATGCCATCGTTGATGAGCTTGCGCAGGGCTTCCAGCGCAAGGTTCTTCTTCTGCATCTGCTGCACTTCGGCCAGAAATTCGTCAGACAGGATGGAAATGTCCGGTGACCGGATGCCTGCCGCTTTCAAGATGTCCACGATCTCGGTGCTGACCACCGCACGGCTGACAATCTGCTGGATGGCGAAGTCACGCTCTTGCGAGGTCACGCCAGAGCCAGTGCTCGATTTGACCAGCGCGGCGCGAATAGCTTGGAAGAAGCCGACTTCCTCGCGGATGCCGCGCGCCTCGTCGGAGGCTGACGCCAGCGAATACGCCTTCGACAAGGCCAGCACTGCGTCCTGATAACGCCGCTGAGCGTTCTTCCTGCCTCCCTCCGTGGTCTCCGCCGCCGCCCATTGTTGCTGCCTGTCCAGAATGCACTCGATGGCTCCGGCCATCATCGCCAGCCGCTGTTGCGGCGTGCCGCTCAAGGCTGTGACGTAGTCGAAGCCGTGGTACATGTCACGCACCACTTCGTACTTTTCCAGCAGTACGGCCACAGCCTGCGCTTCATCGACGCCCGTGGTTTCCTGGTCGCGCGCCGAATACTGCGCCAGTGCCGACTTCAAACTCTGAGCAATGCCGATGTAGTCCACGATCAGACCCGCAGGCTTGTCGCGGAACACACGATTGACGCGAGCAATGGCCTGCATCAGTCCGTGGCCCTGCATCGGCTTGTCCACATACATCGTGTGCATGCACGGGGCGTCGAAGCCGGTCAGCCACATGTCGCGCACGATGACCAGCTTGAGCGGATCTTTGGCATCGCGGGCGCGCTTGGCGAGCAGATCGCGTCGCGTTTTGTTGCCGATGTGCTGCTGCCATTCGGGTGGGTCGCTGGCCGCGCCCGTCATCACGATTTTGATGGCTCCGGCATTGTCATCGGAGCTGTGCCAGTCCGGGCGCAACTTGACGATCTCGTTATACAGCGCCACGCAGATGCGGCGGCTCATGCACACCACCATCGCCTTGCCATCCAGCGCGGCCAGCCTGTCCTCGAAGTGCGCCACTAAGTCCTTCGCCACTAGCGCGACGCGCTTTTCGCTGCCGACCAGTTGCTCGACTGTCGCCCATTTCGCCTTCAGCTTTTCCTGTTCGGGGACCGCCTCGTCCTCAGTCAGCGCTTCCACCTCAGCATCGAGCTTGGGCTTCTCGTCCTCATCCAGTTCAATGCGCGCCAGCCGCGATTCGTAGTAGATCGGCACCGTCGCACCGTCCTCCACCGCGCGGCTGATGTCGTAGATGTCGATGTAATTGCCGAACACCGCCGGGGTGTTCACGTCGGTGGCCTCGATAGGCGTGCCCGTGAAGCCGATGAAGGAGGCATTGGGCAGCGCATCGCGCATGTACTTGGCGAACCCGTAGGAGACTTCGCCGGTCTTGGCATCCACTTTGGCGCGAAAGCCATATTGCGAACGATGCGCTTCGTCGGCGATGACCACCACGTTGCGGCGTGTGGTCAGCGGCTCATTCACTTCTCCAAACTTCTGCAAGGTGGTGAAGATTACGCCGCCCGAAGCCCGAGCCAGCAGTTGCTGCAAATGCTCGCGGCTTTCGGCCTGCACCGGTGTCTGGCGGATCAGGTCGCGGCACATGGAAAAGGTGGCGAACAACTGGTCGTCCAGGTCGTTGCGGTCGGTCAGCACGACAAGCGTCGGGTTCTCCATCGCGGGGTGTTTCACCAGTCGCCCGGCGTAGAAGGCCATCAGCAGACTCTTGCCGGAACCTTGCGTATGCCAGATCACCCCCGCGCGCCTGTCGCCCTGGAGCTGCGTCGCCACGCTGGGCAGCCCGTAGGATGCCGGTTCCTCGGCTACGCCGTGCCGTGGGTCGGAGGCGCGAATCGTGGACTCGATGGCGCGGTTGACCGCGTGGTACTGGTGATAGCCCGCCACGATCTTCGCCAGGCCGCTGCCGGTTTCGCCGAAAACGGTAAAGTGGCGCAGCAGATCGAGGAACCGCTGCTTCTCGAACAAGCCCTCGATCAGCGTCGGAAGTTCCGGCAAGCCTTTTTCCAAAATAGCCTTACCATCCGTCGTGCGCCACGGCATGAAGCGTTCCAGATCGGCCGACAGCGACCCCACGCGCGCCGCGATGCCGTCAGACGTGACCAGCAGCGCATTGGTTTGAAACAGTGCTGGAATCTGCTGCTTATAAGTCTGCAACTGATTGAACGCGCCGGCCAGATGCCCGCCCGCGCTGCCCGGCGCCTTCAGTTCGATCACCGCCAGCGGCAGGCCGTTGACGAACAGCACCACGTCCGGCCTGCGGTTGACCTGACCGTTGATGACCACGAACTGTTGCACCGCCAGCCAGTCGTTGCGTTCGGGCGAATCAAAGTCCAGAAGCTGAACCTTGCCCGCCGTCAGCACGCCATCGTCGCCGTAGTATTCAACATCTGCGCCTTCGGTCAGCAGCGCGTGGATGCGACGGTTTTCTTCCAACAGAGCGGGAAAGACGGATTGCGTGAGCTTGCGGATGGCATCCGCCCGCGCTTCCGGTGGAAGCTGCGGATTGAGCCGCAGCGCGGCATCCTCCAGCCGCTTTTGCAGGATCACAACATCGTGACTGTCGCGTTCCGGCGCGCTGCCGTCCGGGCCGATGGTGTCGTCCGAGGCAATGGCATAGCCCAGCTCGCGCAACTGATCGAGCAGGGCTTGTTCGATGGCGGCTTCGGACAGAAAGGCCATCAGGCTTCCCCTTGTTCTTCGTTTTGTTCCACGATGGCCGCGGGAACGCCACGCGCGGCGTTCAGGGCTTCGATGTAGGCATCCCGGTCGAGCTGATAGAGCAGGCGACTGACGGGAACATTGAGGGAAAGATACTCGCCGCCGGGCAGCAGAACCCGAAGTTCCGGGTTGCCGTCATCATCCGTCACCAACTCCAGTCCTACGTTTGCGTCGATCAGTTGATTGAACGCCTCGAATCGTTCCCATGGCTCACGCGAACTGACTGGATCGCGCTGCGCTTCCAGATAGGCTTGGTGCAGAAACATCACCAGCGCGTCTGCCGACAAGACCGCTGAGCGCCGATGATGGACAGACAGCTTGGCGAGGAATCCGTCCCGACCGTGGCTGACTGGCCCCGATTCATTCCGAAGATCACTCAGTGCCGTCGTCAGTTTGTGGTGCTGCGACACCAGCTTGAGGAACTTGTTGTTCTGGTTTTCGCCAAGCTTGAGCACGCGCACTGCCGCGCTGACCCATACGCTAAAACTCGGGGCCGCATCTGTCGGCTTGACGGGCTGAGCGGGCGAATCCAGTTCATCGACAACGATGCGGCAGAACACTTCGACGATGGATTTCGCGCAGTCGATGCACGCATCGTTGTCCTGCTCCAGGGTGCGCTCCAGCGCCTCAAAGGTCTGCTGCAACATCGGCGCGTCGCGCCAATGCCCGCAGGCTTCGCGGATACCGGGGCACCAATCCAGACTCATTGGTTCACCCTCAATTGGCCGGACAGAAGGCGTGGCAGCAGTGCGTCACGCAGATTGGCGAGAGTAGCGGCTTGCTGGTTGTTTTGCTCGATGCGTTCGAGCATCGGCTTCGTGACGATGGAAAACTCGGCGATGACTTCATCGGGCGCGATGGCACACGGCGTTTCGGCGACGACATTGGAGCGCACGGCGGGATACGCCGCGCCATCGGCGAGGTTGGCGAGGCGCTGAATCGCTTCGTCGCGCGTGGCGGACAAGTAGATGAAGCTGGCGTGGTGAGGCTGCTTAGGCGACAGTACGGCAAAACCAGTGCTGCCAGTGAGGTTCGGGGTTGGTGCATGGATGTAGGCGAATGCACGATTGCCGGGACGCACCGTTCCGACGATGGTGTCGCCTTCGCGCAGTTGCATCCGTGCGCGGCTGGGTGCTGCGTCGAACGCAAACTCATTCACCGCTTCAATGCGGTTGGCCGAAACGCTGCTGAGGTCTATGTAGCGCACGGTCGGTGGATGTTTCTTGTCCGTCCACTTCGCGGCGTTGAGTTCGCACAAGTCGCCCAATATCCCCACTCGCCACCCATTCGGAATCGAGCCCAACTCCGATTCCTGCATGTCCTCAGGTGGCACGCCGTCGAAATCCACGAACCACGACTTGAACAGCGCAGCAGCAATGGCTTCCAGCGTGGCGTTGGTCTGACGCAGGTTGTTGATGCGGACGGCAAGAAGTGTTGCCATTTCGCCAATGGCGCGTTGCTCGTGAATAGGCGGCAACGGCAGCGCCATTTGTTTGAGGTGCATTGGGCCAAAATGCCGGATGACGCTGCCAGATGCCATTGCCTCGACTTGCTGCATAAAGGCAGAAGAGCCAAGAAACGCCCGCAGAAAACCCGAATCAATATCTCTGTTCTTTGGCCGAAAGCGAATCAAGCCTGTGTATGGAACCGCGCCCTCGGCTTCTTCGGTGACTACGCTTATGCGACCAAAGGATGCACTGGTGCTGATAACCAAGTCGCCGCGTTCAAGACGAAAGTGATTCCACTTGTTCGCAACTTTTTCTGGCGCTAGGAAGTTGCAGCCTTCAAGCGTGACGAAGTCACCTTCGACGCCTTTCAGACGAATCAGCGGTACGCCCCTATCGTGAAAGTCCTTTGCAAGAATACCAGGCCCTTCCTGAAAGAATGCGACATCAGTCAGCGGAACAACTTTCCAATCTTCGGGGCAGATCGCCTCAAGTTCGGCTTGATACGCGCTAGACGCCATAACCCAGCGCCTCCAACTTCTCATGGATGACGGCATCCAGTTCCGCGCCGCGCTTCGTCTGTTCAAACAACTGTGTGGTCAAGCGTTGCATCTTGCCCGCGAATGCCTCGTCGTCCGCATCCTGCGCTTCTGTGCCGACGTAGCGGCCAGGTGTCAACACATAGTTATGTTTGTGGATTTCTTCGAGAGTGGCGGATTTACAGAAACCGGGAATATCTGAATATTCACCCGCATCGGCTTCACCACGCCACGCGTGGTAGGTGGAGGCGATGCGCTTGATTTCGACATCGGTCAGTTCTCGCCGCGTGCGGTCCACCAATACGCCCATTTTGCGGGCGTCGATGAACAGTACTTCACCGCGACGGTCGCGCAGCTTGGTCTTCTTTACCAAACCATTGCTACGACCCTTCGCCAAAATCCATAGACAAGCCGGAATCTGCGTGGAATAGAACAGTTGGCCGGGCATAGCGACCATGCAGTCCACCACGCCTGCGCCTTTAGCGGCTTCAAGCATGGCCTTTCGGATCTCGCCTTCGCCGCTCTGCTGCGAGCTCATCGAGCCATTGGCCAGCACCACGCCCGCGACACCATGCGGTGCAAGGTGATGGAAGATGTGCTGTAACCACGCATAGTTGGCGTTGCCCACTGGCGGAGTGCCGAATTGCCAGCGCACGTCTTCACGCAGGCGCTCGCCGCCCCAGTCGGAAATATTGAACGGAGGATTGGCGAGGATGAAGTCGGCTTTCATCGGTGCGCCATCATGGCCGCGCTGAGCAGCGAGCTCGTCCTTGTGGAAGCTGCCTTCGTTATTCCAGAAGATCTTGGAATCAATACCGCGCACGGCCAAGTTCATCTTGCACAGCCGCCAAGTGGTGTAGTTGCTCTCCTGTCCATAGATGGCGATGTCGCCGATTCGACCGCCATGTTCAGTGACGAACCTTTCGCTCTGCACGAACATGCCGCCGCTGCCGCAGCAAGGGTCATACACGCGCCCGTTGTACGGTTCCAGCATTTCCACTAGTGTCCGTACCACAGAGCGCGGCGTGTAGAACTCGCCGCCACGCTTGCCTTCCGCACCCGCGAACTGGCCGAGAAAGTATTCATAGACACGGCCTAGCACGTCACGGGATTTGTCACTGCCATCATGCAGGGCAATGCCGGAAATCAGGTCGATCAACTCGCCCAGCATCACCTTGTTGAGCGCGGGGCGGGCATAGTCCTTGGGTAGTACGCCTTTGAGCGATTCATTGTCCTTCTCGATGGCGCGCATAGCATCATCGATTAGTGTGCCAATGCTGCTCTGCTTGGCGTTGGCTTGTAGATGCGACCAGCGCGCCTCCTTAGGCACCCAGAAGATGTTGTCGGCCAGGTATTCGTCCTTGTCCTCGGCGGCAGCGGCATCTTCGGCCAGCAGTTCGGCGTGACGGGCCTCGAAGGCATCAGAGATGTACTTGAGGAAGATCAGGCCCAGCGCGACATGTTTGTAGTCACTGGGTTCCATGTTGCCGCGAAGCTTGTCGGCGGCTTTGAACAGCTCCGCCTCGAAGCCGAGGTTGCCACCGTTGTTGTCATTCTGTGCCATTGTTTCCTGTCCTATGTGCGTGCCGGACCGTTCAGTACGACCAGAAATTTTTTGCCATCGCTATTCATGAGCAAGCACCGCTAACAGGCCGGCGATGGCGGAGCGTACCTGCTCCTTATCTGGGCTGGCCAACATCGTGCGCACCTTCTGGGCCAAGTCGTCAGCCGATGGCGCCGATACCCCATTGCCAATATGCGCCTCCCGCATACAGGCATTGATCACTTTGGCGGGTGGGTCGTACTCCCCCCGCTCATACCGGCTCAACTGGGACTGCGAAACGCCCAGAACAGTGGCGAACTCCGCCTGGGTTCGCCCATTGCGGGCGGCCCGAATGAGATCAGCGACGCTGTTGACCATAGGGTATCTTGGTGGCGTAAATATGCTTAATAAGCATTGTACATCAATATTAATGCTTAAAGAGCATTTTTCTCATCGAAGACATCCGAGCCAATAGCTCGCGCTCCAGCCGCAAGGCTGGCGTCAAGAGAATCAATTCATCGACCTAAGTACACCGTCGTGATTTGCAGTCGCTCATGTCCCAATTCACGGCTGATCGTCTGTCGCGCAACGTGGTCCTGGTCCAGTTGTGCAGGTGTCAGTTGCTGTGTCGAAGGACCGCCTGCCGCCGGAGCCTTCCAGCCTGTCATCACCAGATAGCGCGCTTGGGCATAGCCATGCCGCAGACCGTGCATGTTGCTCAGGCCCGCTGCCTTGCATTGCCCGTCGTAGACATGCCGTTGCTGGATGTAGGTCTTGTTCACGGGGATCAGCGAGCCCATACCTGCCAGACGGTGTGCTTCGTCCAGCACCGCACGCTGTTCCGGCGTCGTGATCGGCGCCGTCCGGTCGCGCCCGCCCTTGGCCCATGATCCCTTGATGGCGATGTGGTCGCCACGGTCGGCATAGCGGGACTGGAATTTGATGGACTCTTCCCGCCGCAGGCCAAAGGCCGCTTGCAGGCGCAGGCTCATGCGGACGTATGGATCGGTGATTCTGTCCAGCCCATCGCCCAGTTCCTTGGCCTTGCTTTCGTTGGTCACATATCGGCGGTCAGGGATGCCCAACTTGGTGTTGTCCGTTGGCAGGATGCCTGCCTTGCCGACCTTCTCTGCCCACCAGCGCAGGTAGGCCATGCGGTTCTTGAGCGTGCCAGCCGACAGGCCTTCGGCCTGCCAGCGCTGCAACAGGGTTTCGACATGCTTGCCCTTGAGCGAGGTGGCCCGCATCTGGCGGAAGCCCGCTTCGCGCAGTTGGCGAGCGGCCAGGCTCAGCGACCGTTGCCGGTCAGCCTGGGTGGCATGGCTGCCGTCGCGGTTGCGCTGACAAAGTTGGCGCAGGGTGTAGGTCAGGTCATCCATCGTAGTGTTGTTTCGTCGGTTGTCGGGGCTGAGAAGCAAGCTGGTCAGTGTTTTTGCCAACTCGCCAAGGCGAGATCCCCGAAGGGCAAGGGCCAGATGCTCAGTTCACCTGTGGCCTCGAATGAGGCGTCCGCCTTGCTTCCTGTGGGAAGACTGGGCAGAGGAATGGCAAGGGACGACAACGCAATGTGCTGGGATGGGTACCTCCTGTTGTTCAGTGATGGAAGATGTGTCGGCAGGCCGAGCGAGAACGGCGACCAGCGACGAATGCTAGAACGGCGGACGTGTGTTGCGTCGATGGCGGGACGAACCACGCCGGGGATGAGGAAGGCTCTGCCCATGGGTAGGACGACACACCGAGCGAGCCGAGGTGTGTCTGGGATGGTTCCGTCCGGCGAGCCGGGTCGGCGCTTGAACGAACCTGCGCCAGAGGGTTCCGGTGTTCATACCCACCGGCAGGTCATTGCTGGGCCAGTGTGCCGGGGCATCGTCATGTGCGCAGCCATCAATATGGTGCTGCGCCAACCCGCATTTCTGCTGCAGTTCGCCGGGCCGTCACTGCGGCGGGCAGTGACGGCCCCAAAGCGGAAGTCGCCAGCTGCAGCAGACCTTCAACCGAATCGGTTGGCGCAGCCAGCGATTTCACTTGGCGCGCAGGCGCTTGATCAGCGGATGGGGCCGCTGTCTGGCCTGCCACAGGTCGTAGGCGATCTGCTCCCTCAAGTATTGGCTCGCACTGCCCAGCCCCGCCAGTTCCAGCCGATGGGCCAAGTCGGCGCTGATGGCCGCGCGGCCGTTCAATACAGTGGAGAGCTGGCCCCGTGAATAGCCAAGATGTTCGGCCAGGGCGGTGATGTTCAGGCCGATGGCAGGCAACACGTCCTCGCGCAGGGACTCGCCAGGATGCGGTGGATCGTACATGGGCATGGCGTGAACTCTCCCGTGACAGGAACCGGCCAAGACGCTGGTTTCACCATGTTCTCAGTGTAAGGTCATGCCTTACGTTGTGCCAAGTGATCCGAGCTTTTCAGTGACGCACAAACCCTTGGTCCGTGTAGGCTGCATTCCGTTGCAAGCCAGGTCCTCGATGATCTGCCGACCGATTTGGGTGGCGTCTGCAGGATGCGCCGAATCTGTTCCATGTGTCGCTGCACTACCTCGCGAGACGCGGGTTTGGCTGGTTGGACGACGGGCGGTGAAGGAGCAGTAGGCGCCGAGGCGGGCAATCCGCTGGCGACCGCCTGTGCAGGGGCCTGGTGTGGGGCAGGCTTGCGCGCCGCCCACAACTTGAACGCACCGTTTACCGCCTTCTTGATCAGCCCATAAAGGTAGGCGATGGTGTTATGCACACAACCCGTTTCGCAACGCACGTCCCACTCAGCCAGCACGGCCTGGCGTTGCTCCAGAGGCAGGCCCTTGAGGCGGGCCAAGAGGATCTGTTGCTGATCTTGCGGCAGTTGCCGAAAGCGAGTTGGCAAATCCGACCTGCATGCCTGCACTTCGGACTGTGGCAGGTACGTATGTACTTCTTTTAATAATTCTTTTTCTACAGTACGTACTGCTGCAGTGGATGCCGATGCGGACTTCGGAATGTCCTCCCCGGCTTCGACGTGCCCGTTCTGGATGGTCTGGCGACCGTCGCGTGGAATTGGCCTACCCGGGCTACCAGGATCGTGGTCATCATCATTGCGCCGCAGCCGCTCGAACCGCTCACGCACCGCCGCAGGTAACATCTGCAGCCTGTCGGGAGAACGCACGGCCTCGTTGAGGATGGACCTCGCCAACTTGCGGATCGTCGCACTAGCATGGCCGAGCGCCCGTTCGAGCAACGGCAGGTAATCGTCGTCTTCCAGGCAGGCTTCAACGAAGGCCAGCGGTTGATTCCGCACGGCATAACGGCTGGCCATGGAGAAGCCGGTCATGGGGTTGCGGCGGTACTCGACCAGTGCAATCCACGTGGACAGCCGCAGGCACAGCACGGCCCTGGACACAGTTTCGAGGGCGGCGCGCTTGCTACCCGGCGCACTGGGCAGGTATCCGCGTAGTGCGTCGTAGCTGATGACCACGGTGCGGTCGCTGCCGGCCAGAGAACGGAAGGTCAGCCAGGCGTTGCGCTCCAGCGGCGTCAGCCGCTCATCGAGCAACAGGGCTTTCGGGGTGATGATGTCGGACGGTTCGTGAGACATGGCGATGCTCCATCGTGATCGGCCGGATGGCCGAAGGAGCCGTCATGTCACCTTGGTATCACCGCTGCCGCAGCCAACAATCCGAATCGCGCTAGGCTCGCTTTTTCAGGCTGAAATAGGGCACATCATCCTCGGGATGCTGAAGCAGGAAGTGCAAGAAGGATCCTGTCGCAGTCGCTGCAGCCGTCACTGGAAGCCGATGGCCATGTTCGTCGCTCTTGGTCGAGGTATCGTTCCGCTCATCTCACGGTGCCGGTCATGCCCACAACGTCCAAGCCGAACCATGCACGTCCACCGAAGGACACAGTGATGCTTTGGATCCAAGAATAGATCCAAGCGCGTCGATGGGCTTCAAAAATTCAATTGAAAATCAATGGCCTGTAGAGGAGTCGCCACTTCTGCATCGGCAAATAGCCCGTCGCGCCGCTGAGTGCGCTTACGGCTTCAGCCCCGCCAGTTGCGCGCGATTGTCCTGCAGCCACTGTTCGAACGGCAGCGGCGCCTGCCCGGTCAGCGCCTGGTAGTCGCTGGTGACGGTGGCGACGTGGCCGGCCGCGGTGTTGGTGTCGAACGAAGCATAGATGCGCGCGACCGGTTCGGGCAGGCCTGCGCCGACCATGCCCTGCACCAGGCCTTCGACCGGCACCGGCACGACCTGGATCTGCACGTCCAGCACCTGCGCGACCAGCGCGGCGATTTCGGCGGTGGTGTAGGCGCGCGCGCCGCTGAGGGTGAGCGTGCGCTTGACGTCGCCGCTGGCCAGTGCGACCGCGGCGGCGCGGGCCAGGTCGTCGCGCGCGATATGGGCGATCCCGCCGTCGCCGGCCGCGCTGTACCAGTGGCCCGAGGCCAGCACCGACGGCAGGCTCATGAACAGGTTCTCGAAGTACCAGTGGTTGCGCAGCACGGTCCAGGCGGGCAGGGCGCTGGCGGCCAGGCTGTCTTCGGTGCCGGCGTGATCCGTGGCCAGCAGCAGCGGCGAGTCGTGTGGTTCCGGGCAGGAGGTGTAGACCAGGTGGCCGACGCCGGCACGCTCGGCGGCGGCGATCGCGGCCTGGTGCTGCTGCAAGCGGTGGCCGGGGCGGTCCAGCGCGTCGGTGCTGATCAGCAGCACGCGGCCGGCGCCACGGAATGCGGTGTCGAGCGAAGCGGCGTCGTCGAAATCGCCGTGGCGCACGGCCACGCCGCGCGCGGCCCAGGCGGCCAGGCGCTCGGGCTGGCGGGTCATCGCCACCACCCGCGCCGGCGCCACCTTGAGGGTGTCGAGCAGGTGCGCGAGCACGCGCTGGCCGAACTGGCCGCCGGCGCCAGTGACGAGCAGGGAATCGGAAGATGCGGACATGACGGGTCTCCTGAGGAAGGGCGGCGTCGCAGGACGCCATGGTCTGGAAAAGGAACCTGGTCTATCCTAGAGACCTTGGCCGACCTGTAAAGACGGCACTTTTTCCGCCCCTGCTTACCCCGAGGTAACCACCATGGACACCGTCGTACCGCCGGTCGCCGCCTGCGACGCGCTGTTGAGCCAGCAGTTGCAGGACTACCAGCGTGCCGGCATGGCCATCGACCAGTGCCCGGTGCGCGACGTGCTGGCGCAGATCGGCGACAAGTGGAGCACCCTGTTCGTGATGCTGCTGGCCGAACGCCCGCACCGCTTCGGCGAACTGCGCCGCGCGGTGCCGGACATCTCCCAGCGCATGCTGACCCAGACCCTGCGCGACCTGCAGCGCGAAGGGCTGGTCGCCCGCGAGGTGCTGCCGACCGTGCCGCCCGGCGTGGAGTACCGGCTCACCCCACTGGGGCACTCGTTGAGCGTGGTGCTGGCACCGCTGGTGCGCTGGGCTGCCGATCACCACGCGCAGATCCGTGGCGCGCGCGCCGCGTTCGAGGCCGATGCACCGGCGCGGGCGGTGGGCGCTGCGTACGGTTGACGCGTCCCGTGCGAGCGGCTTTACCGAGAACGCCCGGTCGCAGCGGAAGCCGCACCTACGGACATTCCCGCATTACCCGCAACCCCGACGGCCGCAAACGCCCGAATTCGGCAACCGAGGATCAGCTCTCCGCAACCACCCGCGCGCTGTAGCTGTCGCCGTCGCGCTGCACCCGTACCGGTCCGCCGAACACCGCCGACAACGGCGCATCGGCCAGCAGTTCCTCGCGCGCGCCGTCGGCGTACACCTGGCCCTCGCGCAACAGGATCACCCGTGCGATTTCCGGCACGATCTCTTCGATGTGGTGGGTGACCAGCACCAGGGTGATGCCTTGACGGGCGAGGTCGCGCATCGTCGCCAGCAGGTGCTCGCGCGCGACCAGGTCCAGGCCGGTGCTGGGTTCGTCCAGCAGCAGTGCCTGTGGCCGATTGACCAGAGCGCGCGCGATCAGCACGCGCCGGGTCTCGCCGGCCGACAGCTCGGCATAAGGACGCCGCAGCAATGGCAGCGCGTGCGCGGCCTGCAGCGCCTCGCGCGCGCGGTCGCGCATCGCCTCGGTGACCTCGCGGTGCGGCGGCACCACATAGCTGGCGAAGAACCCCGACAGCACGGCGCTTTCCACGTCCAGCCCAGGCATGTCGGCGAGATTGACGCTGAGGTCGCCGGTGACGATGCCCAACTGACTGCGCAGTCGGTCTACCTGCCAGCGGCTCTGGCCGAGCACCCGCACCGCCGATTCTTCGCCGGCGCGCGCCAGCGGGTACAGCTCGCGGGTGATGAGCTTGATGAACGAGGATTTGCCGCAGCCGTTCGGGCCGAGGATGGCGGTGTGCTGGCCGAGCGCGATGCGCAGGCTCAGCGAATGCAGTACCCGGACCTGGCCGCGGACGACGCTGGCGCGATCGAGTTCGATCAACGGCGCGGCCGCTGGCACGGGGGTTGCTTGGGAAGAGGCGGCTGACATGGAACCGAAACCGTTCTGTGATCGGAAGCGCTTGGCGGCTGAATACCATACGCGAGCGCCGGGTGAAGTTTGCGCCCGCAACCCCCATCATGTCGTCATCCCCTCACGCCGTCTTACGCTCTGGAGCTTCTGGCAATGTTCGACGCGATCCTCGACTTCCTCGGCAACGGCCTGCTCGGCGTCGGCTGGTGGGGCATGCTGGCCGTGCTGCTGCTGTTCACCCAACTCACCATCTTCGCGGTGACGCTGTACCTGCACCGCAGCCAGGCGCATCGCGGCGTGGACTTCCATCCGCTGCTGTCGCACTTCTTTCGCTTCTGGACCTGGTTCACCACCTCGATGATCACCAAGGAGTGGGTGGCGATCCATCGCAAGCACCACGCCAAGGTGGAGACCGAGGAAGACCCCCACAGCCCGCAGACCAAGGGCATCGCCCGCGTGTTCTGGCGCGGCGTGGAGCTGTACCGCGAAGCGCGCACCCAGCGCGGCGACATCGAGCAGTACGGTAAGGGCGCGCCGGACGACTGGATCGAGCGGCACCTGTACACCCCGTACGCGAACCTGGGGCCGGTAGCGCTGTTCGCGGTCAACTTCGCGCTGTTCGGCCTGCCCGGTATCGCGCTGTGGGCGCTGCAGATGGCGTGGATCCCGTTCTGGGCCGCCGGCGTGATCAACGGCCTGGGCCACTGGTGGGGCTACCGCAACTTCGAGTCCGCCGACACCTCGACGAATCTGACGCCGTGGGCGCTGTGGATCGGTGGCGAAGAACTGCACAACAACCACCATGCCTTCCCCAGCTCGGCGCGCTTCTCGATGCGCCGTTGGGAACTGGACATCGGCTGGATCGCGATCCGCGCGCTGGCCGCGCTGCGTCTGGCCAAGATCCTGCGCGTGGCGCCGACCCTGGACGTACGCCCGAACATCGCCGTGCCCGACGCCGACACCCTGCGCGCGCTGCTGTCGCATCGCTTCCAGGCGATGACCGATTACCAGCGCAACGTGTTCAAGCCCGCGCTCAAGGAAGAAGCCGCCCAGGCCGGCGCCAAGCTGCGCAAGCTGCTGCCGCGGCGCCTGCGCAAGGGCCTGGTCGACGATGGCCGCTGGCTCAAGCCCGACGCGCGCGAACAGCTGCAGCACTGGGTGGCGCAGCGGCCGCGCATGCGCACGCTGGTCGAGCATCGCGCCCGCCTGGCGGCCCTGCTCGAAGCGCGCACCCACGATGCCAGCGAGCGTCTCAAGCACCTGCAGGCCTGGTGTCACGACGCCGAAGCCAGCGGCATCGCCGCGCTGCAGGCCTACGCCGCACGACTGAAGGGCTACGCCCTGGCATGAGCCGCGGCGCACCGCATATCCCGTCGCACGAACGCCGCCTTGCGCGGCGTTCGTCGTTGATGGCCGGGCTGACGCTGGGCATCGCGTGCGTCGCGACCTTGGCCGGCATCGATGTGCGTGCGCAGGCGATCGACAGCACCGCCAGCTACCTGCAGCGCATGGACCGCGACGGAGACGGCCGCGTCAGTCTGGACGAATACCTGGCCTGGATGAGCTACGCCTTCGACGCGCGCGACCTCGACCACGACGGCGTACTCAGCCCGGCCGAACTGCCCGGCGGCCGCGGCCCGCCGATCACCCGCGCGCAACACCTCGCCACCCTGACCGCCCGCTTCCGCAAGCAGGACACCAACGGCGACGGCTACCTCAGCGCGCGGGAGTTGGCGGCACCGCCGCAGTGAGGGCCGCCAGCGCCATGCGCGCTGTGCATTCCGTCGCGCAGCCGGGGCTGTTTCCCCTCAGCGATCCCCAGCTTCAGCGGAAGCGCACCTCGCGCCAGCTAAGCTTGTCCATCTACCCGCGACATTCACCGAAGCCATGCCCGAACTCCCCGAAGTCGAAACCACCCGGCGCGGCCTGGAGCCGCATCTGTCGGGGCGGCGCATCCATGGGGTGATCCTGCGGCGGCCGGATCTGCGCTGGCCGATTCCGCCGGAGGTGGCCGAGCGGTTGCCCGGGCAACGCATCGACGGCATTCGCCGGCGGGCCAAGTATCTGTTGCTGGACACCGCGGTCGGCAGTGCGCTGTTGCATCTGGGCATGTCCGGCAGTTTGCGCGTGCTGCCGGGCGACACGCCGCCGCGGGCGCACGATCACGTCGACATCAGCCTGGAAGACGGGCGCGTGCTGCGCTTCAACGATCCGCGTCGGTTCGGTTGCCTGCTGTGGCAGGCGCCGGGCGAGATCCATCCGCTGCTCGCCGAACTGGGGCCGGAGCCGCTGTCCGATGCGTTCGACGGCGATCATCTGTTCCGGCTCAGCCGCGGCCGCACCGCGCCGGTCAAGACCTTCCTGATGGATCAGCGCATCGTGGTCGGGGTGGGCAACATCTACGCGGCCGAGAGCCTGTTCCAGGCCGGCATCAGTCCGCTGCGCGAGGCGGGCGAGGTCTCGCGCGCCCGCTATGCGCGCCTGGCCGAGGCGGCCAAGGCGATCCTGGGCTATGCGATCCAGCGCGGCGGCACGACCTTGCGCGATTTCATCAGCCCGGACGGGGCGCCGGGCTACTTCGAGCAGGAGCTGTCGGTCTACGGCCGCGAGGGCGAGGCCTGCAAGCGTTGCGGACGCACGCTGCGCCACGCCAGCATCGGCCAACGCGCCAGCGTCTGGTGTGGCCACTGCCAGCGCTGAGCAACGAACGCGATCGCGCTGCACGCACCGGCGAAGGCGGTCCGGGGCCCGCAGGGACACCGGCAGCACCGCGCTTCTTGCAGCGTCTCGGCACGATGGGCCGTCGCGACCGCGAACGCGCTTCAGCCGCGACGGGCCTTGCCGGTAACGCGTCGGCTCAAGCGCACATGTCGCTGGGCTTTTCAGCGGGCCTTGTCGCGTCGTTAGCGGCTCCCGAAGGCGCCTTGCCCACTCGGGCATCGCGACGCCGATGTGGTCGGGTCGGCAAAGCGTGTCTCCCGGGCCTGCCGGCCCACTCCTGCACGTCTGCGCCCGGGACGCACTCCCACGGACACCATCACCGCCACCTTCGGCGCCGCTTGTCTATGATGGGCGTCCTTTTCCGTTTCGATCCCGGCCATGCAACGACGCGATTTCCTCAAGAACGCTGCCGCCGCCTTTGCCGCCATGGGCTTGCCAGCGATGCCGATGCTCGGCCAGGCGGCCCCTGCGGTGGGCCTGCGCCGCCTGGGCAAGCCGCAGCCGTTCGACTACGCCTGGCTCAAGGGCCACGCGCGGGCCATGGCCGATGCGCCGTACCAGAGCCACAAGCGGGCGCTGCCGGCGCCGGTGGAGGGATTGACCTGGGACCAGTACCAGTCGATCCGCTACCGCCAGGACCATGCGTTGTGGGCGGCCGAGCAGGGCCCGAAGTTCCAGGCCAAGTTCTTCCACCTGGGGTTGTACTTCAAGACGCCGGTGCACATGTTCGACCTGGTCGACGGGCAGGCGCAGGAACTGGCCTACGACAGCGCGGCGTTCGATTACGGCAGCAGCGGGCTGAAGGGCAAGCCGCTGCCGAAGGAACTGGGCTTCGCCGGTTTCCGCCTCAACACCAAGCAGGACACCGAGCGCGACTTCGCCGCCTTCCTCGGTGCCAGCTACTTCCGTGCGGTGGGCAAGGAGGGCCAGTACGGTCAGTCGGCGCGCGGCTTGGCGATCGATACCGGCACCGGCGGCCCGGAGGAGTTCCCGGACTTCATCGCCTACTGGCTGGAGCAGCCCAAGGCCGGCTCGGACACGGTGGTGGTGTACGCGCTGCTGGATTCGCCCAGCGTGGCCGGTGCCTACCGCTTCGCGATCACCAACGGCGACGTGCTGCTGATGGACATCGACAGCGCGCTGTATCCGCGCAAGACCATCGAGCGCCTGGGCCTGGGGCCGTGCACCAGCATGTACCAGGTGGGCGAGAACGACCGCCGCATGGATTGGGACTGGCGCCCGGAGATCCACGACACCGACGGCCTGGCGATGTGGACCGGCGGCGGCGAGTGGATCTGGCGGCCGCTGTGCAATCCGCCGCACCTGCGCTTCAACATGTTCGTCGACGAGAACCCGCGCGGTTTCGGCCTGCTGCAGCGCGACCGCAACTTCGATCATTACCAGGACGACGGCGTGTTCTACGAGAAGCGCCCATGCCTGTGGGTGGAGCCGAAGCAGGGCTGGGGCAAGGGCTCGGTGCAACTGGTGGAGATCCCCACCGTCGACGAGACCTTCGACAACATCGTCGCGTTCTGGAATCCGCAGGACAAGCCGCAGCCCGGCCAGGAGCTGCTGTTCGGCTACCGCCTGTACTGGGGCGCACAGGCGCCGGCGTCCTCGCCGCTGGCGCACTGCGTGGCCACGCGTACCGGCCTGGGCGGCGTGGTCGGGCAGAAGCGGCATTACTTCTCGTGGCGCTTCGCGGTGGATTTCGTCGGCGGCGAACTGGCCAAGCTGGGCAAGGAGAAGGACGCCAAGGTCGAGGCGGTGCTGCAGCTCAACCGCGGCCGCACCGAGATCGTTTCGGCGCGGCCGTTGCACGAGATTTCCGGCTACCGCGCGATGTTCGACGTGGTGCCGCCGGACGACGGCACCGAGCAGATCGACATCCGCCTGTACCTGCGCAGCGGCGAGCGCCCGCTGACCGAGACCTGGCTTTACCAGTGGACGCCGCCGCCGGCGGCCGAGCGCAAGTTGTACTGAGCCGCGAAGCGCTCGGCGCCGGCCGGCATCGGGCGCTCGTTGGATGGGGCGGTTGCGCGGGTGTTTAAGTCCCGACGCAGTCGGGGGTGCGAGTGCGGTGCGCCTCGCGCGTCGCGGCTGAGCCACTCCCACAGGGGCGCACAGGCCCGGCACTGAGCTGCTGTGGGAGGGACTTCAGTCCCGACGCGGGAATGGCTCCGCGTTCAGTGCTTGCCCGGCTCCTGCGGCGGCGTTGGCGGTGCGCCTTCCGTGCTGATGTCCTCGACATCGCCGATGTCGACCCGGCCCGGGGTGCGGCCGTCCCACACCTGGTCCTGCAGCTTCCAGTACGCGCTCGGTTCCCAGAACTGCTTGGCGTAGAACACCTCCGGATCGATGCTGCCGCCACGTGGGCCGTTGATCGACAGCGGGCCGGCCGCGCCGGAGTGGCCGAGCAGGCCGCCGGTGCTGCGCATCGCTTCGCGCCGCAGGACCGCTTCCTGGCGCGGCTTGGCGACCTGATCGCCGTAGTCGGCGAGCATCGACTTGTCGAGCTTGGCCGCGCGCTTGCGCTCGTCCGGAGTCAGCTGGTTCCAGTACTCCATCTTGCGCGCGCCGAACTGGTCGTAGCCGCGCTCGGCGGCCAGCGCCATCCACAGGAAGCCCATCGTATGGTCGGCGGCGCCGCCCTGGCCTTCCCAGTACATCTCGCCCAACCGCGCCTGCGACGGCTTGTCGGCATAGCGTGCGGCCAGTTGGTACTGCTTCCTGGCCTCGGCGTACTCGCCCTTCTTGTCGGCGCGGATACCGGCGCGGCGATAGAACAGGTCCAGGTGCGCCTCAAGGAAGCCGTCGGTGAGCACCTGCGCCGGGATGTCCTGGAAGGTGTGGTCGCCCGGGGCCGCAGCGGCGGGGCCAGGCAGGGCGAGCAGCAGGGCACAGGCCAGTGCGGTGCCGCTGCCGGCAAAAAATCCTTTGAACGAAAGCATGTTCCTCATCCCATGAGTGCGATCGGCGCGATTCTAGGCATGCCGCCTGGGCGCGCTCCATAGACTGATGGCATAGGCACGGGCGCCTGCGCGGCAATCGTCAGCGGCGGTTCATCGCGGTCCGATCCGACGCACCAGTGCGGTGCGTCGCGCGTTGCATGCGAGTTACAGCGGCAGTGCGATCTGCAGCGGATCGATGCGCCCTTCGCCGCGCATGATCTTCTTGAACTCGGGGCGGCTGACCGACACGTAGCGCTCGTTGCCGCCGATCTCCACCTGCGGGCCGTCCTGCACCGCATGGCCGTTCTCGTCCACGCGCACGGTCATCGTCGCCTTGCTGCCGGTGTGGCAGATGGTCTTGATCTCCTGCAGCTCGTCGGCCCATGCCAGCAGGTACTGGCTGCCCTCGAACAGCTCGCCGCGGAAATCGGTGCGCAGGCCGTAGCACAGCACCGGGATGCGCAGCCGGTCGACCACTTCGCTGAGTTGCCAGACCTGGGCGCGGCTGAGGAACTGCGCCTCGTCCACCAGCACGCAATGCAGCGGCCCGTGGCTGGCGATGTCGGCCTCGAGGGTGGCCAGCAGATCGGTGTCGGCGACGAAGGGCATGCCGTCGGCGCGCAGACCGATGCGCGAGGCGACCACGCCGCTGCCGGCGCGGTGGTCCAGCCGCGGCGTCAGGATCGCCGTGCGCATGCCGCGCTCGCGATAGTTGTGCGCCGACTGCAGCAGCGTGGTGGTCTTGCCGGCGTTCATCGCCGAATAGTAGAAATACAGTTTCGCCATGCCGCCGATTCTAGCGCGGCGGCCGCGCGCCCCGGCCGCCGGGCGGTTCGCGAACCGGTTCAGCGCCGGCGCGGCGGTGGGGCGTCGGCGCCGGCCGGCGCCCGTTACAATGCGCGGCCAAGGGAAGTCTTCATGCACGGTCTCAATCCTCCCCAACGCGCCGCGGTCCTGCATTGCGAGGGTCCGTTGCTGGTGCTGGCCGGCGCCGGCAGCGGCAAGACCCGCGTGATCGTGGAAAAGATCGCGCACCTGATCGCCAGCGGCCGTTACCCGGCCAAGCGCATCGCCGCGATCACCTTCACCAACAAGTCGGCCAAGGAAATGCGCGAGCGCGTGGCCAAGCGCATCCGCAGCGAGGCCGCCGACGGCCTGACCATCTGCACCTTCCACGCCCTGGGGCTGAAGTTCCTGCAGATCGAACACGCGGCGGTGGGCCTGAAGCGCGGCTTCTCGATCTTCGACGCCGACGATGCCGCCGCGCAGATCAAGGACCTGATGCCCGGCGCCAAGCCCGATGCCATCGAGGACGCCAAGAACCTGATTTCGCGCGCCAAGAACGCCGGGCTGTCGCCGGAGCAGGCGATGGCGGCGGCCCGCAGCAACCGCGAGCAGGAGGCGGCCAGCCTGTACGAGCGCTACCAGGCGCGGCTGAGCACCTTCAACGCGGTGGACTTCGACGACCTGATCCGCCTGCCGGTGCAGGTGCTGGAGGAAAACGAGGACATCGTGATGGCCTGGCGCGAACGCATCGGCTATCTGCTGGTGGACGAGAGCCAGGACACCAACGATGCGCAGTACCGGTTGCTGAAGATGCTGGCCGGCCCGCGCGGCAACTTCACCTGCGTGGGCGACGACGACCAGAGCATCTATGCCTGGCGCGGCGCCAACCCGGAAAACCTGATGCAGATGGGCCGCGACTATCCGGCCCTGCAGATCATCAAGCTGGAGCAGAACTACCGCTGCTCCAACCGGGTGCTGCGCGCGGCCAACGCCCTGATCGCACACAACCCGCACGAGCATCTGAAGACGCTGTGGAGCGACCAAGCCGATGGCGAGCGCATCCGCGTGTGGGAGTGCCGCGACAGCGAGCACGAGGCGGAGAAGGTGGCCGCCGAGATCGCCTATCTGGGCACCGCCAAGCAGGTGCCGTGGAGCGATTTCTGCATCCTGTTCCGCGGCAATTTCCAGTCGCGGCCGCTGGAAAAGGCGCTGCAGATGGCCAGCGTGCCGTACCACATCACCGGCGGCACCGCGTTCCTGGAGCGGCAGGAGGTCAAGGACGTGCTGTCCTGGCTGCGCCTGCTGGTCAATCCAGACGACGACGCGGCGTTCCTGCGCGCGGTGCAGGCGCCCAAGCGCGAGGTCGGCGCGACCTCGCTGGCCAAGCTGGCCGAACTGGCTTCTGCCAAGCACCTGCCGATGTCGCGCGCGGCCGAGTCGGTGGGCGCGCTGCAGCAGTTGCCGCCGCGCGCGGCCAACGGCCTGAGCGACTTCGTCGACATCCTGCACGAACTGCGCGCGGCCTCGACCACGCTGTCCTCGGCCGACGTGGTGCGCCAGCTCGCCGAGCAGTCGGGGCTGATCCGCGAGCTGCGCAGCCAGTGCAAGGACGAAGCGAGTTTCCAGCGTCGCCGCGGCAACCTGGAGGAACTGGCCAAGTGGTTCGAGGGCGGCCCGCGCGGCGCCACCGTCGGCGACCTGGCCGCGCAGTTGGCGCTGCTGTCGCGCAACGACAAGGACGACGGCGGCAACCAGGTGCGGATGATGACCATGCACGCGTCCAAGGGCCTGGAGTTCCGCTACGTGTTCATCGTTGGCTGCGAGGACGGCGTGCTGCCGCACGAGGTCAGCCTGGAAGAGGGCAATCTGCAGGAAGAGCGGCGTCTGCTGTACGTGGGCATCACCCGCGCCAAGGAGCAGCTGTGGATGAGCTACAGCAAGCTCACTCGCAAGTTCGGCGAGCACATCCGGCTCAAGCCCAGCCGCTTCTTCGACGAGATCCCGGCTGAGGAAATGCAGCGCGACGGCGCCGACCCGGTGGCCGACGCGGCGCGCAAGAAGGAACGCGCGAATGCAGGGTTGGCGGCGATCCAGGCGTTGTTTGATTGAAGGCCGGGATTGGGGAGTCGGGATTGGGGATTCGTAATGGCGGGGTACGTTGTGAGCGCTGTGGCTGGGAGGGGGCGTGCGGATGTGCGCAGGGGCTAGTCGGCTGTTCCTTCTCCCTGCGGGAGAAGGTGCCCCGTAGGGGCGGATGAGGGTACGGGCGAAGCCTCGTGTCTTCAATCTCTGCATGTCGCTTCGCGCCGGACCCTCACCCCAACCCCTCTCCCGGAGGGAGAGGGGCTAGTCGGCTGTTCCTTCTCCCTTCGGGACCACTGCCCCCTTTTGGGGGGAAGGTGCCCCGCAGAGGCGGATGAGGGTCCGGGCGAAGCCTCGTGCACTCACACTCCGCGAGTCGCTTCGCGCCGGACCCTCACCCCAACCCCTCTCCCGGAGGGAGACGGCTAGTCAGCTGTTCCTTCTCCCTTCGGGACCACGGCCCCCTTTTTGGGGGAAGGTGCTCCGCAGAGGCGGATGAGGGTCAGGCGCAGCCTCGTGCACTGACACTCCGCAGGTCGCTTCGCGCCGTACCCTCACCCCAACCCCTCTCCCGGAGGGAGAGGGGCTAGTCAGCTGTTCCTTCTCCCTTCGGGACCACGGCCCCCTTTTTGGGGGAAGGTGCTCCGCAGGGGCGGATGAGGGTCGGGCGGAGCCTCGTGCACTCACACTCCGCAGGTCGCTTCGCGCCGTACCCTCACCCCAACCCCTCTCCCGAGGGGAGAGGGGCTTAGGGCGGGTGCTTGCACACGCTTGTTGTGACGGACGCAAGCAACGCGCCTGCAGGGCCTTGCGGACAGCAGTGAGCTTGCACTGTGGGAGGGACTTCAGTCCCGACGCATTGCGCTGCGCCGAAGCCATTGGCGCAGTGCATTGCCGCAGGAGCTCCACCCGCAAAACGAGAGCGGGCCGCGCAAGGCGGCCCGTCTCCGGTTCGACGCTTCTGCTGCTTACGCCGACAGGTGTTCGATCGCCGCGACGCTGCCGAGACGCTCGCCCAGGCGCTTGAGCAGGGCCAGGCGGTTGCGACGCAGCGCCGGGTCGTCGGCGTTGACCATCACGCCGTCGAAGAACGCGTCCACCTGCGGGCGCAGCCGCGCCAGGAAGTTCAGCACGGTGACGTAGTCGTGCTGGCGCAGCGCGCCGTCGGTCTCGGCGATCGCCGCTTCCACCGCCTCGGCCAGTGCGCGCTCGGCCGGCTCGCGCAGCAGGCCCGCGTCGACCTGTGCCGGAATCTCGCCCTCGGCCTTGCGCAGGATGTTGCGGATGCGCTTGTTGGCCGCGGCGAGCGCCTCGGCCTCCGGCAACGCGGCGAAGGTGCCGATCGCGTCGATGCGGCGGTCGAAGTCGTACAGGGAGGCTGGCTTCAGTTCTGCCACCGCGTTGAACTGCGTCGCCGGCACGCCCTTGTCGGCGTAGTAGCCGCGCAGGCGGTCGAGGATGAAGTCGAAGATCTCCTCGACCTGCTCCAGCGAAACCGTGCCCACCTGATGTTGCCCGGGTGCAGTCTCAGCACCTTCGCGCTTCGCCTCTGCTGCTGCATCCAGCTTCTTCAGCAGGGCGGAACGCCGAATTGCCTCCATCGCCTGGGTCGCAGCCGTCGACAGGAGCGCCTTCACATCCACATCAAACCCACTCTCAATCACCGTCCGCGCCAACCCCAGCGCATTGCGCCGCAGCGCGAACGGGTCCTTGTTGCCTGTGGGCTTCAACCCCGCGGCGAACCCGCCGGCCAGCGTATCCAGACGTTCGGCGATCGCCAGCACCTTGCCCAGCGGCGACAGCGCGATGTCGTCGCCGGCGAAGCGCGGCTGGTAGGCCTCGTCGATCGCCAGGGCGATCTCGCTCGGCTCGCCCGCGGCGAGCGCGTAGTGGCGGCCGGCGATGCCCTGCAGTTCCGGGAATTCGTTGACCATGCGCGACTGCAGGTCGTTCTTGCTCAGTTCGGCGGCGCGGCGCGCCTGCGCCGGGTCCACGCCGACCTGCGCGGCGATCGCCTCGGCCAGCGCGGCCACGCGCTGCACCTTGTCGGCGATGCTGCCGAGCTTGGCCTGGTAGGTGACGCTGGCCAGGCCGGCGCCCATCGCCTGCAGGCCCTGCTTGAGGTCTTCGTCGAAGAAGAACTTGGCGTCGGCGAAGCGCGGGCGGATCACCCGCTCGTAGCCCTTGGCCACTTCGGCCACATCGCGCGAGACGATGTTGGCGATGCCGATGAAGTGTTCGGTGAGCTTGCCGCCGTCGTCCAGCACCGGGAAGAACTTCTGGTTGCTCTCCATGGTCTCGATCAGCGCTTCCTGCGGCACCGCCAGGAACGCCGGCTCGAACTTGCACAGCACCGCCGATGGCCATTCGACCAGGTTCACCACCTGCTCCAGGTTGTCCTCGGCGATGCGCGCGCTGCCGCCGGCCTCACGCGCGGCCTGCTCGACCTCGGCGACGATGCGCGCGCGGCGCACGTCCGGGTCCACCAGCACCTGCGCGGCCTGCAGTGCGGCCACGTAGTCGCCCGGCTGCGCCAGCGGCACCGGCGCGTCGTGCAGGAAGCGGTGGCCGCGGCTGTCGCGCCCCGCCTCCACGCCAAACAGCGGCATCGGCACCACCTCGCTGCCGAACAGCAGCACCAGCCACTGCACCGGCCGCGCGAAGCCATAGTCGTGATCGCCCCAGCGCATCGGCTTGGGGATCGGCATCGCCGCGATCGCCTCGCGCAGGATCTCCGGCAGCAGCGTGGCGGTGCGCGCGCCTGGGTTCACCGCACGGTGCACGAAGCGCTCGCCCTTGGCGTCGCTGGTGCGCTCCAGCGCGGTCCAGTCGATCCCGGCCTTGGCGGCGAAGCCCTGCAGCGCCTTGGTCGGCTGGCCATCCGCGTCCAGCGCGATGTTGAGGTAGGGGCCGAGCACTTCCGCGCGCTGCTCCGGCTGTTCGACGGCCACGCCCGGCAGCAGCACCGCCAGCCGGCGCGGCGTGGACAGCGGCCTGGCGTCGCCGCGCTCGACCGCGATGCCGCGCTTCTCCAGCCCGGCGATCACGCCGTCGAACAGCGCCTGGGCCAGGCCCGGCAATGCCTTGACCGGCAGTTCCTCGGTGCCCAGTTCGATCAGCAGGGGAAGGTGTTGGCTCATGTGTCGGACCTTGCTAGCGGTTTTTCCCTTCTCCCTGCGGGAGAAGGTGCCCCGAAGGGGCGGATGAGGGTGCGGCGGAGCGTTGCGGCTTTGGGTGCGGTGAGGGTTATCCGCGAGGGCGTACCCTCACCCCAACCCCTCTCTCCCGCCGGGACTTCCTTCGGTCGCCGGGGGGAGAGGGGCTTGCATCACTTCTTGACGCCGGGGAAGCCCAGCTTCTCGCGCTGCGCGTAGTAGGCCTTGGCCACCGCCTGCGCCAGCGCGCGCACGCGCAGGATGTAGCGCTGGCGCTCGGTCACCGAGATCGCGCGGCGTGCGTCGAGCAGGTTGAAGGCATGGCTGGCCTTGGTCACCTGTTCGTAGGCCGGCAGCGGCAGGCCGACCTCGACCAGCGCCTGCGCTTCCTGCTCGCACGCGTCGAAGCGGTGGAACAGTTCGGCCACGTTGGCGTGTTCGAAGTTGTACGCGCTCTGCTCCACCTCGTTCTGGTGGTAGACGTCGCCGTAGGTGACCGGGGTGCCGTCGGGGCCGTAGGTCCACACCAGGTCGTAGACGTTGTCGCAGTTCTGCAGGTACATGCACAAGCGCTCGAGACCGTAGGTGATCTCGCCCAGCACCGGCTTGCACTCCAGGCCGCCGGCCTGCTGGAAGTAGGTGAACTGGGTGACTTCCATGCCGTTGAGCCACACCTCCCAGCCCAGGCCCCAGGCGCCGAGCGTCGGCGATTCCCAGTTGTCCTCGACGAAGCGCAGATCGTGCACCAGCGGATCGATGCCCAGTGCCTTGAGCGAGTCCAGGTACAACTGCTGGATGTTGTCCGGGTTCGGCTTCATCGCCACCTGGTACTGGTAGTAGCGCTGCAGGCGGTTCGGGTTCTCGCCGTAGCGGCCGTCGGTGGGGCGCCGGCTCGGTTGCACGTAGGCCGCGTTCCACGGCTCCGGCCCGAGCGCGCGCAGGAAGGTGGCCGGATGGAAGGTGCCGGCGCCCACTTCCAGGTCCAACGGTTGGATCAGCACGCAGCCGTGCTGCGCCCAGAACTGGTTGAGGGTCTGGATCAGACCCTGGAACGTGATCGGAACGGACCGGGAAACGGACATCTCGCAGGGGGCCGGTTGAGGGGTGCGCTAGTATAGCGACCGACTCGCGGGGACTTCCGCGCACCGGACCTGGACCATGGATTCGCGCCCTGCCGCGCCGCCCGCGTCGTCGCCCGCCGAACCCACCGTGGCGTTGCCGCCGGGCCGGTTGAGCTTCGAGCGCGTGGCCGCCGCATTGCTCGCCGACGGCCTGGTCGCACCGGCCGAACGCGGCCGCGTGCAGTTCTCGGCACAGACCGCACGCACCGTCAGCGACGTGCATCCGCTGGTGCTGTTGTCCAACCTGAAACTGGCCGCCACCCGCCCGCCCGGCAGCGAACTGAGCCTGGAACGGCTGACCGAGTGGCTGGCGCAGCGCTGCGGCCTGCGTTACCTGCGCATCGATCCGACCCGGGTCGACGTGGCCGCGGTCACCGGCGTGGTCTCGCACGCCTATGCGCGCCGCCACCGGATCCTGCCGCTGGCGTTGCAGCCCGAGCGCCTGCTGGTGGCGACCAGCGAACCGCTGGCGCTGGACTGGCTCGGCGACGTGCAGCACCTGGCGCGGCGCCGCATCGAGGTGGTGGTGGTCAACCCGCTGGACCTGCATCGCTACACGATGGAGTTCTTCGGCGTGACCCGCTCGGTGCGCGGCGCCAAGGACGGGCGCACCGAACAGAGCAGCGGCCTGCCCAGCTTCGAGCAACTGGTGGAACTGGGCCGCGGCGGCGACGTCAACGCCGACGACCACCATATCGTGCACATCGTCGACTGGCTGCTGCAGTACGCCTACGAGCAGCGCGCCAGCGACATCCACCTGGAGCCGCGGCGCGAGGCCGGGCGCATGCGCTTCCGCATCGACGGCGTGCTGCACAAGGTGCTGGAAGTGCCGCCGGCGGTGATGACCGCCATCGTCAGCCGCATCAAGGTGCTCGGGCGCATGGACCTGGCCGAGCGGCGGCGCCCGCAGGACGGGCGCATCAAGACCCGCTCGCCCGGCGGGCGCGAGACCGAGATGCGCCTGTCGACCATGCCCACCGCCTTCGGCGAGAAGTGCGTCATGCGCATCTTCGACCCGGATGCCGCGTTCAAGAGCGTGGACCAGCTCGGTTTCAGCGCGCAGGAAGCGGCTGGCTGGAACGCGCTGGTGGAGCGCCCGCACGGCATCGTGCTGGTCACCGGCCCCACCGGCTCGGGCAAGACCACCACGCTGTACTCCACGCTCAAGCGCCTGGCCACGCCGGACGTGAACGTGTGCAGCGTGGAAGATCCGATCGAGATGATCGCCACCGAGTTCAACCAGATGCAGGTGCAGACCAACATCGACCTGGACTTCGCCAGCGGCGTACGCACCCTGCTGCGGCAGGACCCGGACATCATCATGATCGGCGAAATCCGCGACCTGGAAACCGCGCAGATGGCGGTGCAGGCCTCGCTGACCGGGCACCTGGTGCTGTCGACCCTGCACACCAACGATGCGCCCTCGGCGATCACCCGCCTGCTCGACCTGGGCGTGCCGCATTACCTGGTGGCCTCCACCCTCAACGGCGTGCTGGCGCAGCGCCTGGTGCGCACCCTGTGCGGCCACTGCAAGCGCCCGCACACCCTGGAAGCGCACGAGTGGGACGCGTTGCGCGAGCCGGGCGAGGCCCTGCCCGAGCCGCTGCAGCCCTACGCCCCGGTCGGCTGCCTGGAGTGCCGCCGCACCGGCTACCTGGGCCGCGTGGGCCTGTACGAACTGCTGCCGGTGACTCCGCGCCTGCGCACCCTGATCCGCGCCGACATGGACCTGGCCGGCTTCAGCCGCGCCGCCCAGGACGAGGGCGTGCGCACGCTGCGCCGCGCCGGCCTGGAAAAGGTGGCCGCCGGCCTGACCACCATCGAGGAAGTGCTGTCGGTGCTGCCGCCGCGGGAGTGAAGCGCGGGGCGCTTTCCCGTCTCATGATCGCCAGTTATATGGCTATGCCGCCACCGCCGCGCGGCCTTGAACAATCCACGGCGACGGCGTCTAGAATCCCACCATGCCGTTCGCTTCTCCCGTCCGTCGCCGTGCTGCGCCCTTCCTGATCCTCGAAACCGGTGAGCCGGTGGCGACGATGCGCCGCTACGGACGCTTCCCGCACTGGATCCGCGTCGCCGCCGGCCTGGCCGAGCGCGAGACGGTGGTGACGAACGTCGCCGCCGGCGAGGCGTTGCCGGCAAGGGGCGACTTCGCCGGGGTGATCGTCACCGGCTCGGCGGCGTTCGTCACCGACCGGGCAGAGTGGAGCGAACGCTCGGCGGCCTGGTTGCGCGAAGCCGCCGAGGACGGCACGCCGCTGCTGGGCATCTGCTACGGCCACCAGTTGCTGGCGCACGCGCTGGGCGGGGAGGTCGCCTACAACCCGGCCGGGCGCGAATCGGGCACGGTGGACATCGAACTGCACCCGCCCGCCGCCGAGGATCCGCTGTTCGCCGGCCTGCCGCCTCGCTTCCCCGCGCATGCCACGCATCTGCAGACGGTGCTGCGCGCGCCGTCCGGCGCCACGGTGCTGGCGCACTCGGCGCAGGACCAGTGCCACGCGTTCCGCTGGGGCGAGGCGACCTGGGGCCTGCAGTTCCATCCGGAGTTCGCCACCCACCACATGCGCGGCTACGTGCAGGCGCGCGCGGACTGTCTACGCAGCGCCGGACGCTGCGCCCGTACCATCGCCCGCGAGGTCAGCGCCGCACCGCTGGCACGCAAACTGTTGCGGCGCTTCGTTCAGCACGCACGCGGGCAGCACAGCAGCGGCCAGGCAAAACCGCGATAATCTGTGCAGTCGCCGCCGCTGTACGGCGTCCCCCACTTCGGATTGGCAATGATCGAGATTCGCAAGCTGCCGGCCTCGGCCGGCGCGGAATGGCTGTTGGCCGGCATGTCCCTGCTGCGGCGGGCGCCGTGGGCGTTGGGCCGGCTCGGACTGATCTGGGGCCTGGCGGCGCTGATCGCCCTGTTCCTGGGCGTGCTCAACCCGACCCTGGGCATGCTGGCGCAACTGCTGATGGGGCTGGCCGGGCCATTGCTGTTCGGCGGGCTGGTGTGGGCCGTGCGCGAGGTCGACCAGGGCCGCAGCGCCGAGCCGGCGCACCTGCTGCAGGGCCTGCACGGCGGTCGCACGCCGAACCTGCTGGTGGCGTTGCTGCCGCAGGTGGTGGTCGGGCTGGCGCTGGCGCTGCTGGCGGTGGTGGTGATCGGTCCGGATGGGTGGATGCAGCTGACCACGGTGATGAACAAGCTCAACGAGCTGGGCCAGTCCGGCGCGCAGCCGGATCCGCTGCAGGTGGAGCAACTGGTCGCAACCCTGCCGGCGCTGCGCATCCTGCTGTGGCTGATGCTGGTGGCGGTCGGGTTCGTGGCGGTGGCGCTGACCCTGTTCCTGTTCGCGCCGCAGGTGATGTTCGACGGCCGCAACGGTATCGCCGCCATCGGGCACGGCCTGCGCGCCTGCCTGCACAACCTGCCGGCGATGCTGGTGTTCTTCGTCCTCGCCTTCCTGGCCATGTTCGCGTTCTATTTCGCGCTGACCGTGGTGATGCTGGTGCTGCAGCTCCTCGTCGGCACCGCCGTGGCCGCGCTGGTCGCGCAGTTGCTGCTGATGGCGCTGCTGATGCCGGTCCTGGCCGGGATCGTGTACGCGGCCTGGAAGCAGATGTTCGTGCACGCCGGCGATGCGGCGCCGGCGGTGCCGCCGCCGCCCTCCAACGTCTTTGTGGCGTAGCGCCGGGATTGGGGAATCGGGAGTCGGGAATCGCTAAGAGCCACAGCAACAGCAAAAACGGCCCCTCGGGGCCGTTTTGCTGTGTGCGGCAGATTGCCGTCAAGCCGCGTGGTAATGGTGGGTATGCAGCGAACCGCTGTTCCGATTCCCTATTCCCGTGCCTCGATTCCCGGCTTCTTGGTCACCGCCGCTGCAGCGATGATGCCCAGCTCGTACAGCAGGCACATGGGGATCGCCAGCATCAGTTGCGAGACCACGTCCGGCGGGGTCAGCACCGCGGCCAGCACGAAGATGCCGACCACCGCGTAGCCGCGGCCCTCGCGCAGTTGCTGCGGGGTCACCCAGCCGAGCAGGGCCAGGATCACCAGCGCCACCGGCAGTTCGAAGCTGGCGCCGAAGGCGAAGAAGATCGCCAGGACGAAGTCCAGGTAGGCGCCGGCATCGGGGGTGAGCTGGATCACGTCCGGCTTGAACGTGGTCAGGAAGTGGAACACCGCCGGCAACACCAGGAAGTAGGCGAAGCCGCAGCCGAGGTAGAACAGCAGCACCGCCGAGGCCAGCAGCGGCAGCGCCAGGCGCTTCTCGCGCTGGTACAGGCCGGGGGCGACGAAGGCCCAGGCCTGGTACAGCAGCCAGGGGGCGGACACGAACAGGGCCAGGAAGAACGCCAGCTTCAGCGGGGCGATGACCGCGCCGGCCGGGTGCGTGGCGATGACGCTCTGGCCCACCGGCAACTGCGCCAGCATCGGCTCGGCCAGCCAGGAGTACAGGCGCTTGGAGAAGGGCAGCAGCGCCACCACCACCACGCCCAGGCCGATCAGCGCGCGCATCAGCCGCGCGCGCAGTTCGATCAGGTGTTCGATCAGGCTGCTCTCGGCTTCCACGTTCATCGCGGCGCCTCCGGATCAATGGAGGGCGGCTGGCCGGTGTGCGCCGTGGCGGTGGACGCCGGATGCGGTGCGGCGGCACCGCGCGCGGCGGCGGGCACCGTCGCGGCAGAGTGCGTGGGCAGGGGCGTGTCCGTCTCGGGAGCATGCGCAGTCAGGGCGTCGATTGCGGCGGCTGTCGCTGGCGGCACGGTCGACGGCGCGCTGTCGGCAGGCGGCACCGGCGGGTTCGGATCGATCTCGCGGCGCAGCGCCTCGGTCTGCCGCTGCAGCTCCTCGCTGCCATCGCGAAACTGGGTCTCGGCCTGGCGCAGCGAGCTCTGCACGTCGTGCAGGCTGCGCTTGAGTTCCTCGGCTTCCAGTTCGCGTTCCAGTTCCTGCTTCACCGAGTCCCACTGCGCGCGGGCGCGGCGCACCCACAATCCGGCGAAGCGCGCCGCCTTGGGCAGGCGCTCGGGACCGAGCACCACCAGGGCCACCACCGCGATCACCAGCAGTTCGCTGAATCCGATATCGAACACGCCGGCGGGGTCCCGTCAGTGCGCGTCGCGGTCGCGCTCGGCCTGGGTCTGGCGGGACGGCTCGCTGCTGCTGCGCGTCTCGTCGCCGAGCTGGCCAGCGGGCTTGTCGTCGTCGCGCATGCCTTTCTTGAATTCCTTGACCGCGTTGCCCAGATCCTTGGCGCCGCTCGTCAGCCGCTTGGTGCCGAACACCAGCAGCACGATCACCAGCACCACCAGCCAGTGCCAGATGCTAAGACTGCCCATGATCCGCTCGCAGAAAAGTCGTAAGGAACCCGCAGGATAACGCACCGCGCCGCGCCGCGTTACCTTTCCCGGCCGTGCAGGCCTGCCTGCACGGCGCGATGGACAGGTGGCGTTGGGAACCGCGCTCAGCGATCGCCGTCGAGCTTCTCGGTGCGGATCTCGCCGTCGGACACCGGCTGGAAGCCCTGCTGCGCCGGTTGCGCCTGGCCCTGCAGGGGGACGGTGCTGGCAGCGGCGTCGGGCGCGGCGGTCGGTTCCGGCGTGGCCTGCGGTGCCGGCATGGCCGCCGGTGCCGGGGCGGCGCCCGGGCTGCCGTTGCTGTCGGTGCCACGGCTCTGCCGCGCGGCGTAGGTGGCTTCCTCGAGCTTGTCGCGGAAGGCGACGATGTCGTTGGACGGCCGGTTGGTGGTGCGGCCCTCGAAGATCATCCGCGGGGTGGTGTTGCTGCCGTAGGCGTTGAGGTCGGCGGCATCGTCGATCTGCAGCGCGGCGCCATCCAGGGCGACGCCGGCGAACAGGCCGCGCGCGCGCGACCACGACCAGATCTCGGCCTTGAGCTGGCCGTCGGTGGCAGCGGCGGCGTTGCGCCCGACCGGGCCGGCGGCGACGCCGGCATCGGCGCCGAGGGTGAACTTGCCGTTGACGATGTTGTCGAGGCTGCGGTCGTTGCGGAACACCAGCACCACGTCGGAGGACTGCACGCCGACCTGGAAGCCGATGCTGCCGCCGGTGAGCTTGACGAACACCGGGTTGGACCAGGTGCCGTCGGGGCGCTTGACCGACATCAGGCCGTGGCCGCGACGCCCGCCGATCACCAGGCCGGCCTTGAGCGTATCCGGGATCACCACGATGGCGCGACCCTCGTCGAGCAGCTTGTCGGGGATGGCCTGCTCGGGAATCTTCTGGATGTCGGTCAGCACGCGCAGCGCGTTGCGGGCGCGCTCGTCCTCTTCCGGTCCGGCCACGGCGTGGCCGACGAACAACAGGGTGCTCAACAACAGGGCGAGGCGCGGCAGGAGGGGCATGGCGGGCTCCGAAATAGGTCCGCAGCAAGATACTGCAAGTCCTTGAACTTAGTCACAGGGCAATGAATCGGCAATGAGTGGTGCCGGCACCGCATGCAGGCGCCGTCGATCGCCGCGATCGAACGGATCGACACGCCGCAACGCGCGCGCTCTGCCACAATGCGCGCATGTCCGACGCACCCGAGACCGCCATCCTGGTGGTGAATCTAGGCACGCCCGAGGCGCCGACCGCGCCTGCGGTCGCCCGTTACCTGGCCGAGTTCCTCGGCGACAAGCGCGTGGTCGCGATCCCGCGGCTGTTCTGGTGGCCACTGCTGCACTGGGTGATCCTGCCGCGGCGCTCGCCGAAATCGGCGGAGAAGTACGCCCAGGTGTGGCTGGCGGACGGCTCGCCGCTGGCGGTGTACACCCGCCGCCTGGCCGAGGGCATGCAGCGCGAGCTGCCCGGGCACCGCGTGGCCTGGGCGATGCGCTACGGCGCGCCGGCGCTGGCGCCGGCCCTGGACGCGCTGCGCGAGGCGGGCGTGCGCCGGATCGTGGTGCTGCCGCTGTACCCGCAGTATTCGACCACCACCACCGCCTCGATCGAGGACGTGGTGCAGGCCTGGCAGGCGCGCCATCCGCAGCTGCCGGTGCACCTGATCGAGGACTACCCGACCGACCCGGCCTGGGTCGCGGCGGTGGCCGACAGCGTGCGTGCGCACTGGGCGCAGCATGGCCGCGGCGAGCGCCTGTTCTTCTCCTTCCACGGCCTGCCGCAGCGCGTGGCCAACAACGGCGATCCCTACCCGCAGCGCTGCGAAGCCAGCGCGCAGGCGATCGCCGCTGCGCTGGGCCTGGAGGCCGGGCAGTGGGAGCTCGGCTACCAGTCGCGCTTCGGCGCCGAGCGCTGGCTGCGCCCGTACGCCGAGCCGCGGCTGTGGGAGCTTGCCGGGCAGGGGGTCAAGCAGGTGGACGTACTCTGTCCCGGCTTCGCCACCGACTGCCTGGAAACCCTGGAAGAAGTGGCGATGGGCTTCGTCGAGACCTGCGCCGAACGCGGCATGCAGGTGCGCTACATCCCCTGTCTCAACGACGCCCCGGCGCACGCGCGTGCCCTGGCGCAGCTGGCGGCCCGCGCGGCATGAGTTTGCGTGCTTTTGCCTGCCCGTCGCGGGTGGGCGCGCTGGCCGGACTACGCAGCGGCGACCCGGAGGGGCCCAAGGCGCTGGCCTTGCACGGCTGGCTCGATAACGCCGCCAGCTTCGTGCCGCTGAGCCGGCACCTGCCGCAGCTGGACCTGGTGATGCTGGATCTGCCCGGCCATGGCCACAGCAGCGACCTGCCCGATGGCGCCGAGTACCTGCTGGCCAGCGCCCTGCACCCGGTGCTGGACGCGGCCGATGCGCTGGGCTGGGAGCGCTTCGTGCTGATCGGCCATTCGATGGGTGCGGCCATCGCCAGCCTGCTGGCCGCCGCGGCGCCGCAACGCATCGAGAAGTTCGTGGCGATCGAGATGCTGGGCGGCCTGGCCGAGAGCGAGGCGGGCGCGGTGGAACGGCTGCGCAACAGCGTCGCCAGTACCCGCCGTGCCACCGCCACGCCGTTGCGCGTGTTTCCCGATCTGGCCGCGCCGGTGCGGGCGCGGATGCTGGCCAACCAGCTCAGCGAGCCGGCCGCGCGGCTGCTGGTGGAACGCGGCGTGCGCGCGGTGGACGGCGGCTACGTGTGGCGCAGCGACCGCCGGCTGACCCTGCCCACCGCGATCCGCCCGACCGAGCCGCAGATGCAGGCGCTGCTGGCCGGCATCGAGTGCCCGACCGCGGTGGTGTTCGCCGATCCGGCGCAGGACATCCTGCCCGAGCCGCTGCGCCTGCAGCGCGCGGCGTGCCTGCGCGACGGCCGCGTGCACACGCTGCCCGGCACCCACCATCTGCACATGGAACAACCGGCGGCGGTGGCCGCGTTGCTGCACGGCTTCCTCTGACGCAGACGCGGCGCTGACCGCGTCGCCATGCGTCTGCGCTGCCGCGACCATCGCATCCGGGCATCGCGCACGCACACTGCGACGCAGTGGGCGCCGGTGCTGCGCAGGCCGCCGCAATTGTTCCTTTCGCGGCGTCACAGTTCGACATGTTGTCGCCGTGCCGTCGCGGTTCGGAAAACTTCGGCGCACAGCGTAGCGCGCACCTTTCGCCCTGACGCCGCGCTTCCATGATCCGCCTCCTTCGCCGCTACCGGGTCGGCCCACGCCTGACCTTCGCCTTCGCTGCCCTGCTGTTGATCTGCGGCGCCCTGATCGTGGCCAGCCTCGCGTCGATGGCGCTGGCGCGCCAGCAGCTCGACGACATCGCCCTGGACAAGATGGAGAAGATCCGCCTGTCCAACGCCATGGTCGCGGCGCAGGCGCGGCTGGAGATCGGCCTGCTCAACGACGTCATCCTGACCAACCCCGACGAGAAGCAGGCGGTGGTGCGCGCGATCGGCCAGGCCCAGCGCGACTACGCGCAGGCACGGCGCAAGCTGTTCGCGCTGCGCCTGGACCCGGCCGACCGCACCGGCGCGCAGCTGCGCGCGGCGATCGACAAGGCCTATGTGCAGGTGCAGCCGTTCCAGTCGCAGGTGCTGGCGATGGCCGCCGACAACCAGAACCTGGATGCGCAGACCTTGCACCTGTACACCTTGCAGCCGCTGCTGGCGCAGTGGCAGCAGGCGATCCAGCGCAACGCCGCGCACCTGCGCACGCTCAGCGACGGCTCCTATGCGCAGGCGGTGACCACCATGGCCCGCGCGCGCTGGTTGCTGCTGCTCGGCGGCGGCCTGCTGCTGGCGGTCAGTGCGTGGCTGGGCTGGTGCATCACCCAGAGCCTGGTGCGGCCGCTGCGCGAAGGCACCCGCGTGGCCGCGGCGATCGCCGCCGGCCAACTCGACGCGGTGTTGCCGGCACAGGGCAACGACGAGGCCGCCGAGCTGCTGCGCAGCATGCAGACCATGCAGACCCAACTGCGCGCGGTGCTGGCCGAGCAGCGGCGGATGGCGCAACGACATGCGGACGGCGCCATCGCCTGCCGCGGCGATGCGGCCGCCTTCCCGGGCGACTACGGTCAATTGCTGCGTGACGCCAATGCGCTGGTCGACCTGCACGTGGGCACCGCGCAGTCGATGGTGGCGCTGATGCGGCGCTACGCCATCGGCGATCTCAGCGAGGACATGCCGCGCCTGCCCGGCGAGCAGGCCGCGATCTCCGAGGCGATGGATGCGATCAAGGCCAACCTTGGTACGCTCAGCCGCGACATCTGGCATCTGGCCGAGGCCGCCGCGGCCGGCGACTTCAGCGCGCGTGCCGATCTCGGCGCGCACCAGCACGATTTCCGCATCATGCTCGAGAGTCTCAACCAGCTGATGGCGACGGTGGACGGCAACCTGGGCGAGTTGTCCGGGCTGTTGCGCGCCATCGCCAGCGGCGACCTCGGCGTGCGCATGCACGGCGATTTCCATGGCGTGTTCGCTGACATGCGCGACGACGCCAACGCCAGTGCAGACCAGCTCGCGGCGATCGTGGCCGGCATCCAGCATGCGGCCGCGGCGATCGATGCCGAGGCCGGCGCCATCGCCGGCGGCCACCAGGACCTGTCGCAGCGCAGCGCCGAACAGGCCGGCACGCTGGAGCGCACCGCCCGTGCGGCGGCGCGCCTGACCGACACCGTGCGCCAGAACGCCACCCATGCGCACCATGCCAACCAGCTGGCCGACGCCGCGGCGACCGTGGCCGGCCAGGGCGGTGCTTCGATCGATGCGGCGGTCGGTGCGATGCAGGGCGTGGAAGCGGCCTCGCGCAAGATCGGCGAGATCATCGCGGTGATCGACGGCATCGCCTTCCAGACCAATATCCTGGCGCTCAATGCCGCGGTGGAGGCCGCGCGTGCCGGCGAGCAGGGCCGCGGCTTCGCGGTGGTCGCCAGCGAGGTGCGTGCGCTGGCGCAGCGCTCGGCCGATGCGGCCAAGGAGATCAAGCGCCTGATCGAGGCCTCGGTGGACCAGGTCGCGGTGGCCTCGGCGCAGGTGCACGACGCCGGCCGCACCATGGGGCGCGTGCTGGCCTCGGTGGACGAGGTCAATGCCCTCATGGCGGGCATTGCGGCGGCCTCGCAGGAGCAGGCCGCCGGCATCGACGAAGTCGGACAGGCGATGGCGCAGATGGACCGCAGCACCCAGCAGAACCTGGCGCTGGTGGAGCAGGCCACGGCCGCGTCGCGCGCGTTGGAGCAGCAGGCCGGCAGTCTGAGCGAGGCGGTGGCGGTGTTCCGGCTGGCCGATGCGGCACCGTCGGTCCCGCTGCCGGAGCAGGCGTTGCCGGTGCTGGCGATCCAGCCTGCGCCAGCCGGCTTCGACTATGCGCGCAGCGCCTGATGCGGAAGCGTTCGCAGGGCGGGGCGCCGCGGGCAGTGCGGTTGACGACCGCTACGGCGTCCATCGCCACGCCGAACGCACCCACGTCGGGGGCATGCGGACAGGCCTGTAGGTGCGTTCCCTACACACCCATCGTGAAGCTTGTGTGTAGAAAAATTTTCGCTTAAGTTGCGCCCACGCCTGCCGTCAACAGGCGTAGACGCGATACGTCCTGTGTACGCGGCTCGATCCCGGCGTCCTGACATGCCGGCGTAGTGCCGCACGGACCGTACCGCCTCGCTGGCGCCGGAGGTCGCGCCTGATTCGCGGTAGGCGGGAGGAGAGGGGGCCTGCCGGGCGCTGCATGGAGTTCTGCTTCCGCAGCGCTGGGCCAACACACCGCGATGCGACCGCATCGGCGTGCCCACCCGCCTGCTCATTCCCCCTTGTTCGCATCCCTGTTTGCGCCATGTCGTGCCGCAGCGCAGCATGCGTGCCCGATTCGCCGCTCGACCACAGCCTCGCCGCAGCCGTCGATCGCGCCGCGATGTTCGGTGTTCAGCCGCGGTCCGGGCGCACCCGCCGCAGCGTCTTCGAGCGCTTCGACGAACGTGCTCTCGCCCAAGCCGATCTGTCGGATGCAGCCTGTCCTTCAGGAGCGGCTTCCGCCGCGATGCGCTTTGCCGAGAACGCGCATCGCGGCTGAAGCTGTTTCTACAGAGTGTTTCCCACCGTTCGTGGATGGGCCCTTCAGTCGCGATCCGGCCGCAGCAGCCAGCGTAGATGCGCCTTGAGCTGGCGACCGTGCTGGTGGAACCAGGTGCGCTCGGCGCGCCAGTCGGGGAAGCGCGCTTCCACTTCGTGCCAGAACGCCGGCGAATGATTGGCCTGGATCAGGTGGCAGAGTTCGTGCACCAGCACGTACTCGAACGCCGAGGGCCGCCCCAGCACCAGCGCCAGATCCAGCGCCATGCTGCCGTCGGGCGCCAGCGAGCCCCACTGCGAGGACATGACCTTGTAGCGCACCGCACGCGGGGCGCGCGGCAGCGATGGCAGGTACTGCGGCAGCCAGCGGCCGACGTCGGCGCGGGCCTGGGCTTCGTAGAAATCGCGCAGCGCGCGGCGCAGCGCCGCATCGCCGCCGCGTGGCGGCAGGTGCAGGTGGGCCACGCCGTCGGCGACCTCGATGCGCGCGTAGCGGGCGTCGTGCCAGGCCACCGGCAGCGACTGCCCGCGCAGCGGCAGTTCGCCGGCCTCGCCCGGGCGCAGCGGCGTCAGCGTCTCGGCGGCGACATAGCGCGAGAGCTGCTGCGCCAGCCACTGGCGGTTCTCCAGCAGGAAGCGCTCGCCGGCGATCAGGCTGGCCCGCAGCGGCAGGGTCAATCGCGCACCGCGTTCGTCCACGCTGAGCTTGATGCGCCGCGCGCGCGGGTCGCGCACGCGCAGCACCTCGACCTCGCGCTCGTCCAGGCGGAAGCGGACGAGGTCGCGTTCGACGGCCGCCGGGGGCGGCGCGATCAGGCGACGGAGCAGATCGGGCATGGGCACAGCATACCGCCGGCGCGGGTGCGCACGGTGACAGCCGCGTGCACCCGCTTGCGCCGCGGCATCAGTCGGCCTTGCTCAGTTTCAGCGCCGCTTCCAGCAACAGGAACAGGCGCCGCACTTCGGCGCTCATCAGCGCGAAGCGCGCGTCCAGTTCGGCGCGCACGCCGTCCTGGTCGGCATGCTCGAGCTGGTCCAGCGCACCGTCGAGGAACTTCAGCTTGCGGATCACCAGATCGTCGCCGAGCACGAAGGACACGTGGTCGTCGAGCACCAGCGCCAGCTTGGTGACCTGCTTGCCGGCTTCCAGGTGCTTGTCGATCTCGTCGCAGCGCAGCTCCTGGTGCTGGCACTTGACCACCGCGCCGCCTTCGATCGGATCCTTCATCTCGCATTCTTCGCCCAGGCTCAGGCCTTCGGGCAGCGGCTCGCCGGCGATCCAGCCGGTGAGGATCGAGCGCGGCGCCACTTCGGCGTTGAGCGGCAACGCCGGGAAGCTGCCGAGCAGGCCGCGGATCTCCGACATCACGTTCTCGCCGGTCTTGCGGCTGGAGGTGTCCACGGCGACGTAGCCGTGCTGCAGGTCGAGCATGGCGTCGGTGCGCGAGGACTTGACGAAGGCGCGCGGCAGCAGCTCATGGATCAGGTCGTCCTTGAGCCGCTTGCGTGCGCGGCCGCCGGGGCGCCGGCCTTCCTTCTCCTCGATCTCGGCGACCTTGCGCGCGAGCAGGTCGTTGACCACCGAGCCGGGCAGGATCTTGTCCTCGCCACCGACGGTCAGCCACAGGAAGTCGGCGATGCGGTGCGACAGTGCTTCCTGCTCGTCGCGGCCGAACGGGGAGATGAAGCCACGCGAACTCATTTCCAGCGGGCCGACCGACTTGAGTTGGGCCTCCGGCAGGAGCGTCTCGACCTCGGAGAAATCGAGCGTGGTGGGAAAGCGGAACAGGGTCAGATTGCGAAAGAACATCGAGCATCCAGCGGAAGGAAACGGAACGGTCCGGCGGCATGCGCCGGAGAGCGGCGGCCATTGTCGCATCGCGCCCGCCCCGGCACCGCATCGGGCGGTTCAGCGAGATGGATCAGCCCGGCGGGTCGTCCGCCCAGGCGCCGGCCGTGGCCGTGGCCGCGCCGCCGAGCGCGGCGAAGTCGAACAGCGCGCGATCGGCCAGCTGCGCCGGATGCACGTTGCCGAGCGCGCGGGCGATCTGCTCCACCCGCCCCGGATGCTCCCGGTCCCACTGCTGCAGCAGCTGGCCGACCTGGCGGCGCTGCAGCGTCTCCTGGCTGCCGCACAGCGTGCAGGGGATCAGCGGGAAGCCCTGCGCCTGCGCATAGGCGGCGATGTCGTCCTCACGCACGTAGGCCAGCGGCCGGATCACCACGTGGCGGCCATCGTCGCTGCGCAGCACCGGCGCCATCGCCGCCAGCTTGGCGTGGAAGAACAGGTTCATGAAGAACGTGGCGACGATGTCGTCGCGGTGGTGGCCCAGCGCGATCTTGGTGATGCCGTTCTCCGCCGCGTAGCGGTACAGTGCGCCACGGCGCAGCCGCGAGCACAGCGAACACAGGGTCTTGCCTTCCGGCACCACCCGGGTGACCACCGAATAGGTGTCCTGTTCGATCACATGCCAGGGCACGCCGCGCTGGCGCAGGTAGGTCGGCAGCACGTCGGCGGGAAAGCCCGGCTGCTTCTGGTCCAGGTTCACCGCCACCAGCTCGAACGGTACCGGCGCCTTGCGCTGCAACTGCAGCAGGATGTCGAGCAGGGTGTAGCTGTCCTTGCCGCCGGACAGGCACACCATCACCTTGTCGCCGGCACCGATCATGCCGAAATCGGCGATGGCCTGGCCCACCTGCCGGCACAGGCGCTTGCCCAAAGCCACGGCGTTGCGGGCGGCAGGCGGTGCGGGATCGGCGAGCGGGTGCAGCGGCGGCAGGGGCAGGGGCGAGGTCATCGGCGGTAGTGTAGTCGGCGCGGCCGGCGCAGCACCGCGCGGTCGGCGTTGCCGGTCATTCCAGTTCCGCCACCTCGACCGTCCCGAACGTGCTGGTCAGGCGGGCGATGACGGTGCCGAGGCAGAGCAGTCCCTCGCTGGTGTTCGCGCAAAAGGACAGGCCGTCTGCGGTGCACCAGAACACCGCGTCCGGCATCGGTCGTCTTCCGCGCTCATGTCGCGTCCCGGACTGCCAGTACACTCGCCACTGGTCACCGACGCAAGGTCGCTCCATGTTCAAGAACCTCATTCCCAAGATCTTCTACGCGCGCATGCAGGACGGGCTGGATTTCTTCGTCGGCGGCCTGGGATTCCAGGTGCTGTACCAGGACGCCACGATGGCGGTGATCGCGCGCGACGGCGCCAAGGCCTATCTGGTGGAAAACGCCGAGTGGGCGGCGAAGGACCGGCCGGAACTGGGCATCGAAACCGACAGCATCGACACGATCTATGCGGAGTTGTCCGCACGTGCGCCGCAGTGGCTGCATCCGAATTGCCGTACCGTCGCGCTCAAGCCCTGGGGGGCACGCGAGTTCGCGATGCTGGACCCGACCACGGTCTGCGTGGTGTTCCGCGAGTGGCCGGCGCAGGAGTGAGGGCGCCCGGGTAGATGCCATGCACGTTAGGTCCGTTCATTGTACCGGCGCGTGGTAGACCTCGGACAGAAAGGCCTTGTATTCGGCGATCGGCGGCAGGCCCATCGTCGCGCGGCGCGCATCCAGGCCGTTGATGTCCTGGGTCCTGTCCAGGGCCATCGTGCCGTCCGGCTCGGTTTTGAACTGCGTACCGTAAAGCTGCGGCTTGCCTTGGTGCAGCAGCACGCGATCCTGCAGCATTGCCACGTCGGAAGGATCCGCCTCCTTCTGCGCCAGGGCGGCCTGCATCAACGCGAGGACATGCTCCTGGAAGGCGGGGTCCAGGGTGGCGTGCTGGGCGATCAGGAACGCGGCCTTGGATCCGTCTTCGCCCACCGATGTGCGCGTCGGCCATCCCTTCTTCGCCACTATGGTCTTCAGCCAAGTCGTGTTGTCCTGGTCCACCACTACCGTCTGCTGCCATGACGCGGGGGTGTTTCCCTCGTCGATGGCCTTCTGTCGGACGGCCTGATCCTTCTCCACACGCGCCAGCAATGCCTGCCGCAGTGGCTGGTCTAGGCGCGCCTGGCGTGTGGCATCGAGCGTCTCGGCATGGGCGATCAGCGATGACCACGACGGTAAGGTGCGCAGCCGGTTCAGGCCGGGTCGGTCCTTGTGCGTGAGTTCCTGTATATCGATGCGGCCTTGCGCCAACCGCGCGTCGAGTACCGCCAAGGCCGCATCCGTTCTCCCGGCAGCGGCCAGGCATTCGACGTAGAACAGATCGCCTCCGCTCGGTAGGCCGGCCGGCGCTGCGTCGATGCGCGCCAAGGTATCGGCACAAGTGCCGTAGTCCTTCGCATCGTAGGCCGCAAGCGCATCGTCCAACCGCGCAGGCGCCGCAGCGGAGACAGGCGCCGCGCTCGCGGCCAGCAATGCGACAAACAGCGCGTATCCCTGGTGCATAAACGATCCACTCTGGCGGGGCCGCGCGGCGCGTAGCCTGGGCGGACAGTAGCGCAGTCCGGTGTCATCGGCAGCACGCGGTCGCGACTGCGCCTGGGTCGCGGCGGGAGTGTCCCGTCGGGGACCTGGCGGGGCACACTATGCACTCGGTTGCCGGCCCCGGCCGCGCCGGTCCGTCCCATATCGCCGCGGGATCGCGCATGCGCAAGAAACAGGATCTGCCGGAAAAGCCTTGCCTGCATTGCGGCCGGCCGTTCCGCTGGCGCAAGAAGTGGGAGAAGGTCTGGGACGAGGTGAAGTATTGTTCCGACCGCTGCCGTGGCGAGCGCAAGCGCGTGCGCGCGCCGGAGGCGCAATGAGCCGGGTCGTGCGCTGGCGCACCGCATGCCAGCAGGCGTGCCGCCCCGCATGAGTCCGCTGCCCCCCACCGCCCACACCCTGCGCCTGGTGCTCGGCGACCAGCTCGATCCCGAGCACGCCTGGTTCGACGTGCGCGATCCCGGCGTGGTGTATGTGTTGATGGAAGTGCGGCAGGAGACCGACTACGTCCTGCACCATGCGCAGAAGATCCTGGCGGTGTTCGCCGCGATGCGCGATTTCGCCCGCCAGCTGCGGGCGACGGGCCACCGCGTGCGCTACGTGGCGATCGATGACGCCAGCAATCGCCAGTCCATCCCCGCCAATCTCGAGGCGCTGATGGCGCACTACGGTGCGCAGCGCCTGCAGTATCAGGATCCGGACGAATGGCGTCTGGACCAACAGCTGCGGCAGTGGGGGGCGATGCAGGCCTTCGCCACCGAGGCGGTGGACAGCGCGCACTTCTACACGCGTCGCAACGAAGTGGCGGACTTTTTCCGCGGACGTGGGCAGTGGCTGATGGAGCATTTCTACCGGCACATGCGCAAGCGCCACCGCATCCTGCTGGCGGCGGACGGCACGCCCGAGGGCGGGCAGTGGAACTACGACCACGACAATCGCCAGCCCTGGCATGGCGAGCCGCCGCCACCGCCCGATGCGCGCCCGACCCACGATCACCGCGCGCTGTGGGCCAGCATCCAGGCCGCCGGCGTCGCCAGCTTCGGCCAACCGCAGGCAGAGACGTTGCGCTGGCCGCTGAACCGGGCCGAGGCGCTGACCTGCCTCGATCGCTTCATCGTCGACGCCCTGCCGCATTTCGGCCGCTACGAGGATGCGATGAGCACGCGCAGTCCGCGCCTGTTCCATTCGCAGCTTTCCTTCGCCCTCAACACCAAGATGCTGCGGCCGCAGGACGTGGTGCAGCGCGCGCTGGCGGCCTATAGCGCTGGCGCCGCGCCGCTGGCAGCGGTGGAAGGTTTCGTGCGGCAGATCCTGGGCTGGCGCGAGTACGTGCGCGGCATCTACTGGGCACACATGCCTGGCTATGAAGCGCGCAATGCGCTCGGCCACGACACGCCGCTGCCGGCCTGGTTCTGGACCGGCGACACGCACATGCGCTGCCTGCAGCACGCCATCGGCCAATCGCTGCAGGATGCATACGCGCACCATATCCAGCGGCTGATGGTGATCGGCAACTTCGCCCTGCTCGCCGGCCTGGATCCGGCGGCGGTGCATCGCTGGTACCTGGGCGTCTACATCGACGCGTTCGAATGGGTCGAACTGCCCAACACCGTCGGCATGAGCCAGTTCGCCGACGGCGGCCTGCTCGCGACCAAGCCCTACGTCAGCAGCGCGGCCTACATCGACCGCATGAGCGATTACTGCCAGGGCTGCCGTTACGACCGCAAGCAGAAGACCGGCGCGCGTGCGTGTCCGTACAACGCGCTGTACTGGGACTTCTTCGCGCGGCACCAGGACACGCTGGGGCGCAATCGTCGCCTGGACATGGTCTACCGCCAGTTGCGCAAGCTGCCGGCCACGCAACTGCAGGCCTTGCGCGCACAGGCGCAGCAGTTGCGCGAACGTCTGGACACGCTGTAGCGCTGGCCAGGCGCCTCGCGCGCATCCGCAGCGGCTGGACGCGATGCAGGAACGTGTCCTGCGACGCACCCAAAGCGTGCCGCACGCCGCGCATCGACACGCTGTCGCATGCCCGGCGCACGCAATCGCGCGATCTGCTACCTGCGTTGTGGTCGCTCCACACGCGCTCAAGCACCCTATGCCGCCGGTCGGCGCAGGCCGCCGGTTGCACTCGAGGTGTCAGCGACGTGGATGACGGTCGGATGACTGTCGCGCGTCGTGTTGTTCCCCCGCAACCCTATCGAGCATGATCATGACCACGACGTTCTCCCTCACCACCAGCGCACGCGCGCTGGGTGTCCTCGCTCTCATGACCGCCGCCACGGCGATCGCCGCCGTCCCCGCCGCGCCGCAATGCAGCGTGCCGCAGGCCTGGGTGCTGCCGACCGCGACCACCGTGGTCGGCACCGGCACGCAGGCCAGTTGCACCGCCAGTGCGCTGGCCACCGCTGCGGCGCAAGGCGGCTACATCACCTTCAACTGCGGCAGCAAGCCGACCAGCATCGCCGTCGCCCGTTCGATCGTCATCGCGGCGACGACGCCCACGGTGATCGACGGCCAGGGCAGGATCACCCTGGACGGCCGCCAGTCCGCCCGGATCCTGCTGGTCAATGCCGGCAGCGCGCTGTCGGTGCGCAACCTGAAACTGCAGAACGGCAGCTCCGTGCAGCCGGCATCGAACCAGGCCTACGACCCGGGCACCTGGGGTGGCGGCGCGATCAAGGTCGGTTACCGCGGCAAGCTGGAAGTCATCAACAGCCAGTTCCTGGCCAACCGCAGCAGCATCGGCGGCGGCGCCATCTTCGCCGGCAGCGACGCCGAGGTGACCATCGTCCGCAGCGGCTTCTACAAGAACAGCTCCTGGCTCGGCGGCGCGCTGTACACCCAGCTCAGCCGGCTCACCATCGTCGGCTCGGAATTCGCCAACAACCAGGCGATCAATGCGCCGCAGGGCTTCCCCGATGCCGGCAACTTCGGCGGTGGCGGGGCGATCGACACCGACGGCGCATCGCTGGCCGGCTATCTCAAGGGCGGCGTCGGCAGTGGCGGCACGCTGGCGGTGTGCGGCACCGTGGTCCGCAACAACGTTGCCGCCAATGGCTCCGGCGGCGCCACGTTGTGGGCGTACGCGCCGGACACCATCGACGTGAAGTACTCCACCTTCGCCAACAACGTCGCCACCGGCGGCCCCGGCGGCGGCGCGCGCATCAGCATGGGCTTCACCGACACCTCGCATGCCGGCACCGCCATCACCACGCCGGGCACCATCAACGTCGCCGAGACCAGCTTCCTGTCCAACAAGGCCCAACAGGGCAACGCCGGCGCGCTGTACCTGGATTGCTACGGCGCCTGCGACGTCAGCAACAGCACTTTCTACGGCAACTACGCGAAAGGCGTGGGCGCGGCCATCCAGCACGTCGGCTGGCAGCCGGCCAACGGCGACCAGGGCAGCCCCAGCGTGCGCTTCAACAACGTCACCTTCGCCGAAAACACGCCGTGGGTGACCCTGTTCGGCGACAGGTTCGACCTCCGCAACAGCATCCTGTACTCCAAGACCGAGCGCGTGTTCTGCAACAACCAGAGCAACACCGGCAACAACCTCATCGAGTACTCGGCCAAGGGCGCGGTGTGGCCGAATGCCTGCCTGGCCGCGGGCACCCTGAAAGCGGCCGATCCGCTGCTGTCGGCCCCGGCCAGCAACGGCGGGCCGACGCTCACCCAGCTGCCTGCGGCCAACAGCCCGGCGCTGAATGCCGGCAGCGGCTGCGCCGCCATCGACCAGCGCGGCAATCCCCGCAATACCGCGGTGTGCGATCTCGGCGCGGTGGAGGTCAAGTAGGCCGATTCACGGTCATGACGTGCATGGCACCGCGCGGTCGCGCCGGCTTGGCCGCTGCGACCGCGCGCTCTGCATGCGCGCAGCTTGTCCGGTGCGCCTGACGACGCGTGCCAGGCGACGGCCGATGCCGCGCAGACCGCGCCGTTGCAGGCATGACGCGCGTTTTGGTGTGCGCCAACAACGCCGTTCGCGCCTGCCGCGCGCGCTGCGGACGATACGGTGGCGTATCTGCTTTCCTGGGCATCGGCGGTGCAGCGCGGTGATGCGACGCCAGCGACATCTGCGCCTGCGAATGTCCGGATTTGGGACCTGGGTCGCTCGCTTGGGGTCAAGTTCGCGGGGCTGAGACCGATAGAGGTACCCCCCCTCGCGAGTCCCCCACGATGCACTTCTTTCACTCCTTCAAGGTGAGTCAGCGCCTTGCGCTGTCGTTCGGCCTGCTGATCGTACTGCTTGGCGCTTCCTCTACCTTGGCGCTCTACCAGTTACACAACGTGCGCCAGGCGGTCGACAAGATCGTCCACGAGAACAACCTGAAGACCGAACTGCTGTACACCATGCTGCGCAACAATATGAGCGCGGAGCGCTATCTGCGCGACATGATGCTGTCGCCGGCCGACAAGCGCCCGGCGCTCGCCGCGAAGATCCAGGAGATCCGCGTCGACAACGATCGCCGCCGCAAGGCGCTGGACGCCCTGCCGGGCACGCCGGCAGGTCTTGCCATGCGTAAGCAGATCCATGACGCGCAGGCGGCCGCACGGTCGGTCAACAGCCGGGTGCTGGCGCTGGCCAGTTCCGGCGAGATCGAGGCGGCCAAGCAGCTGCTGTACGGCGACGCCGCGCCGTTGCTGGCGCGGCGCGTGCAGGTGATCCAGAACGCGGTCGATCTGCAGATCCGGCAGAACGCGCTCAGCTCCGAGCAGATCCAGGCGGCCCTGGTCTTCAGCAATCGTGCCTTGATCGGGTTCGGCCTGCTGGCGGCGGTGCTCGGCGCGATCTTGAGCGTGCTGATCACCCGCAGCCTGGCCGGACCGCTCGGGCGCGCGACCGAAATCGCCGAATCCATCGCCCAGGGCCGGCTGGACCATCGGATCCCGCCGCAGCCCAAGGACGAGACTGGCCGCCTGCTGACCAGCATGGACCGCATGCAGGCGCAGCTGCAGGCGGTGATGGCGGCACAGTCGCAGGTGGCCAGGCACCACGAGCGCGGCGACGTCAGCCAGCGCATGGACGAGGACGCGTTCCCCGGCGAATACGCACGCATGGTGCGGGAGAGCAATGCGTTGCTCGACATGCACGTGAGTCTCCAGCAGCGCCTGCTCGAGATCATGGGACGCTACGCGATCGGCGACCTGTCGCAGGACATGGATCGCCTGCCTGGCGAGCAGGCCGCGCTCACCGAGACCATGGACCAGGTCAAGCGCAATCTGTCGGCGATGAATGCCGAGATCGGGCAACTGGTCGACGCCGCGGCCGCCGGCGATTTCGCCGTGCGCGGCGACACTGCGCGCTTCCAGTACGACTTCCGCGACATGGTCGAGGGGTTGAACCAGTTGATGGCGACCACCGACGGCAATCTGCAGGCGCTGTCCAAACTGCTGCAGGACATCGCGAGCGGCGACCTGACCACGCGCATGGAGGGGCAGTTCCAGGGCGTGTTCGCGCAGATGCGCGAGGATGCCGATGCCACCGTGGCCCAGCTGACCGGGATCGTCGGCCGCATCCAGCATGCGTCCGGGCAGATCACCGGCGCCGCCGGCGAGATCGCCGCCGGCAACACCGATCTGTCGCGTCGCACCGAGCAACAGGCCGCCAGCCTGGAGGAAACCGCCGCCTCGATGGAAGAGCTGACCTCCACCGTGCGCCAAAATGCCGAACGCGCCAGCCAGGCCAACCAGTTGGCCATCGGCGCGACCGCGGTGGCGTCGCAAGGCGGCGCGGTGGTGGCCCAGGTCATCGACACGATGAACGGCATCCAGACCTCGTCCAGGCGGATCGCCGACATCATCGGCGTGATCGACGGCATCGCCTTCCAGACCAACATCCTCGCGCTCAACGCCGCGGTAGAGGCGGCGCGTGCCGGTGAGCAGGGCCGCGGTTTTGCCGTGGTCGCCAGCGAAGTGCGGGTGCTGGCGCAGCGCTCGGCCGAGGCCGCCAAGGAGATCAAGCAGCTGATCGACGACTCGGTGAGCAAGGTGGACGCAGGCTCGTTGTTGGTCAACAACGCCGGCAGCACCATGCACGAGATCGTCGTCAGCGTGCAGCGCGTGACCGACTTCATGACCGAGATCTCGGCCGCCTCGCAGGAGCAGTCGAGCGGCATCGAACAGGTTACCCAGACCATCACTCACATGGACCAGGCCACCCAGCAGAATGCCGCCCTGGTGGAAGAAGCCGCGGCGGCGGCCCAGGCGATGGAAGAGCAGGCAATCCAGCTCGGCGAGGCGGTGACGCTGTTCCGCGTGGCGGGCAGCAACGGCGACATGCCGGCGCGGAGCCAGGCCAAGCTCTTGGGCAAGGCCGGTACCTCGACCTCGCGGCGTGGTCCGCGTCAGGTGGCGCCGTTGCTGGTCGAACACGCCTGCTAAGGGCGTAGACACGGCGCGCGCCGCTGACCGCAGCGCGCTCGCCACGCCTCTCCCCGGGTTCCCCGGGGAGAAGGCTGCACGGCGTATGTTCGCAGCGCGGAAGCGTGGTCCGCAACGACACCGCCGCCAACGGCTCCGGCGGTGCCACGCTGTGCGCGGTTGAACGTCCATCATCAGACGGCGGGGTGGAAGTGCGACGTCAGCGGCCAAAATGAGAGGGACACCACCAGAACGGCAGTGCCGGCGACGTGCCATGGCCTGCAGGTCTTCTTCAGGATCAGCCAACGCGCACCGCAGTAACTCAACAACACACCGACACTCGCGATGATGGGTGTCGTCAAGGCGGACCATTCGCCACGGCGATCGTGGGCTAGGTTGATCAGGCCATCACTCGATGCGAGGTCGTTCAGGACGGCTCCCAGCATCCAACTGCTGGAAAAGAGCAACAGCCAGCCGACGACGCTCTTCATCAAATGCTGATCCCCGCACCATCCAGCAGCGGCTGACTCTGGCGAACGTCATCGGAAGCGTCTGGATCCCAAGGCCAGACTCCTCCAAGTGTCGGATAGACAATCTGCAGGGCAGCATAGTCGGTACCACCATGAAACCAGGTTGCAGACAGCATGTAGGTCTCGCGATGAACCTCCAGGACTTGGCGGAACTGCACCGGAAACCCTTCGAGAAAGCCCGTATATGGGAGGCCCGCTACGAAAAGCTCGCCGTTGCGAGCACGCTCCATGTAACGGTTGATCAAGGCGCTGCCAAGGTCGGAGCGAACCCCGACGACAATGACCTCTGGGATACCGAGGGTTTTTGCCAAACCGATGGAGTAGGAGAAGGGCTGCTGGATCTGACTCGGATCGAAAACGGAGGTGATGTGACAACCGAATTTCTCGACGTTGTTGAGTATCCGCTGCTCCATTCGATTCATGTCGGTGCTGGTATTCGAGAGGAGCGCGCCGAGCGGCACGGGTGTGTTGAAAGATCTCGCGTATCAGTCTAATTCCAAAGCCGATAGGAACAACAGGGTCATGGTGGTCGCAGAGGCCGTGGGTGATGCTTGCGTAGCAGATGCCAGGCGAACTCGCTAGCGCCGGATCGTCAGCAACGCGACTGGATGGCCCTGCTACAGTGCGCGCGGCATGCGCCGAAGACCGCAGGAGCGACCATGAACGAATCCGACGCCTACGTGTACGACGAGATCCGCAAATGGGTCTGGTCCGGGTTCTACTCCCAGGACGAGATCCAGGAGATGCTCGAGGACATCCTCGAAGACGACTGCGACGAGGCCATGTTGCGCGCCTCGGTCGCCAGCCAGTGGCAGGCCAAGCAGCAGGCGGAACAGACCTGGCCGGCGCAGACCGATTGCGACCGGCTCGAGGCGCTGTTCGAGCGGCTGCACGACGCCGGCATCTGCGCGCTGGCCAATGCCGGCTACACCATGTCCGACGGTCACGTCGAAGTGAACCAGGCGGTGGCCGACACGCCGGACCGGCGCTACCACGGCTACTGCTTCTATCACGGCCAGGACATGGAGCGCGCGATCGACGGCGGCGGGCTGATGCTGGCATTCGGCGATCTGGAGGGGCGCGAAGAGGCAGACCTGGTGGTCGGCCAGCAGGTCGCCGCGGCGTTGCGTGCGGCGGGCTTCACCGTGGACTGGGACGGCACGCCGCGCAAGCGTATCGATCTGCCCGGCTTCGTCTGGCAGCGCCGCGCCGACTGGGACTGACGCGCCAGCGCAGCGGCGGGCTGCGCGACCCTGGTGCGCTGGCTACAATCGCACACCCAAGCCTGGCCGCGCTGCGGTGCGCGGCAGGCGCTCGACGGAGAGGCGATTCATGGAGCGGATGTTTCATCGCAATGGCCGCATGCCGCGCCGCGCAGCCGGCATGCGCCCGGCGCCGCGTACGGCCCTGCTGCTGGCCACCGCGCTGCTGGCCGCGTGTGCCGGCGCGCAGTCCTCTTCCCCCTCGATCACCCCTGCACACACGGAGCGGACCATGTCGGAGATGACGCCAGAGCACCTGGCACAAGGCGTAGTACGGTTGATCCTGGCGATCGGCGGCAGGCAGGACCTGGTCGCCGCCCAGGTCGCGGCGCAGACCGGTCTGCAGGTCGAGGACGAGGGCGGGCATACGTTCAGCGCATCTGGCACGCTCGCCGGCGGTGGCGGCTACACGCTGGAATCGGTCGCCGATGCCGACGATGCCCCGCCGTCGCGGCTGGACCTGCGCTTCACCCCCGCGCCGGGCGCGGCGCCGGCGCGGTGCACGCAATCGTTGGACGCGTATCGCCAGGCACTGGTCGCGGCCGGCTTCGTGCCGCGCTGGATTGCGCCGCCGCGCCAGGGCAGCGCCGGCCGCTGGCATTTCGAACGCGGCGCGGTCGCCGTGTACGCCTTCGTCGGCAAGGACGCCGGCGAGCACGATGCGCAGGCGTGCGTGGAGATGCTGCAGATCCTGGTCGACGGCTAAGGAGCGCGGAGATGGCACACGACGACGAACGCCTGAAGGGCATGGTCGACACGTTCGCGCAGGCGCATCCGAAGGAAGGCCAGGCGCTGCGGCAGATGCTGGACAACACGCCGGAGCTGCGCTCGCGCGTGGAGCAGGCGATCGGGCAACAGCAGCTGTCGGGCTTTGCGCCCAGTCCCGAGGCGGGCACCGGCGCGTACAGCCCGCGCACCGGGCAGATCGAGTTGCCGATGGACGTGCTGGCCACGGCCAGGATGAACGCGCCGCGCGACGATTCGGCCAACACCGCCCGCATCGTGCTGGGCCACGAGATCGGCCATGCCATCAACAAGGCCGCCATCGACCGCAGCGATGCCGCGTTCGCCGCCAAGGTCGACGGCATCGCCGCCTCGCCCTCGCCGCACGACTACACCGCCACGCTCAAGGCCTACGGGCAGGAACAGCGCACCCGCGAGGCCAAGGACGAGATCGCCGGGGTCAACACGCTGGCCGACTACGTCACCCGCAACAATCCCAAGGCCACGCTCAAGGACCTGTACAACGCCAGCAGCGAGATGGCGAGCTACATCGACAAGCAGGGCGTGGGCAGCAAGGCCACCTACACCGCCAAGGACGGGCTGAGCTTCGGCAAGGATCTGAAGATCGACGCCGACAATCCGCGCAACGTGGAGGCGATGGGCAAGCTGTTCTACGACGCGCGCGGCTATCCGCAGAACTATGGCGAGCGCGCGCTGGCGCAGATCGCCGATGCCGAGGACCGGGCGCAGGCGCAGCACCCCGAGCGCACGCCGCCGGCGGTGCATGCCGACCTGAAGGCGCTCGGCATCGACGCCGCGCAGGTGCCGCGCGATGTGCTGCCGGCGGGATTCCGCGATGGCTCCGCACCGGCGCCGACACCCGAACCGCCTGCGCCGCGCGCCAGTGAGCCGGCCGCCGCGCCGGGTGCCGCAGACCGCGCCCTGCACGAGCGGGTCCGCAGCGGCGTGGCCCAGGCCGAACAGGCGATCGGCAAGGGCTGGGACGACAACAGCGAGCGCATGACCGCCAGCCTGACCTTGCTGGCCAGGCAGAACGGCTTCAGCGAGCGCGATCAGCTGGCGGTAGGCTTCAACCGGCCCACCGCCGCGCACCAGGGCGGCGAACTGGCGTTCGTGTACCGCAATGGCGGCGACGTTTCGCCCGATCCCTACGCCAACCGCGCGCACATGCCCACCAGCGAGGCGATCGCGCGGCCGGCGCAGGAGACCTACCAGCAGCTGCAGCAACTGGGCGCGCAGCAGGGCCAGGCGCAGCGCCAGGCGCAGGAGCAGGAACAGGCGCTGCAGGCCACGCAACAGGGCCCGACGCGGAGCGATCCGCCGCAGGTGCTGAGCCGCTGAGCGCAGCAGGGTGGCAGTGCGCGTGCGGTACTGCCGTCTCGGTGGGCCATGGTCGCGGCAGGCCGCGGTCACGGCGCGCCGCTCGCGCCGCCTCCCATCGCGTCGGGAGCGCGGCGCCAGGGCACACTGGGCTTACGGTTGCCAGACCAGGTTCTGGGTCTTCGGATCGGCGGTGACCTTCTCGACCTTACCGGCGCCGTCGAAGGACACCTGGAACTCGTTGAAGCTGTCGAGCCAGTAGCGCCACAGCGGCGCGTCCAGGCTCGGGTTCTCGCTGGTGATCGGATAGCCCAGCGCCATCAGCACCTGCTCGCGGGTCATGCCCTTGGTCACGCGGTTGGCGGCGATCGCCTCGCGGATCTTCGGCGGGTAGGCCGCCAGCTTCGCCGTGGGATCCTGCGCGACCACGTAGCGCTGGGCGAAGGCCTCGTTGCCCAGGTCGCGGCTGT